>CALFIV010000037.1 GCA_937877295.1 uncultured Clostridia bacterium | reverse complement strand
GTTCCGAGCACAAACGGCGTCGAAAGGAAGCCTGTGCCGACCTTGTAATCATAGCGCTCCGCCGCAAGCTTTAAGCGCCGCTGCGCGTTTTGCTTTGCTTCGCCGTCCAGCAGCCCCAACGCCAACGGACGAACGAGCTTTGCCTGCCGGTCGGTGTTGAGCTCGGCAAAGGTCGGATAGATCGCCTTTGCGCGCTCGGCGGCGGCCTTGTATGCACTTGTGTCCTTACCGAGAAGATCCGCGATTTTTCCCATCGTCGTCATGGTAAGGTACAGGTACGCCGTCGCTTCCTCCGGATGCTTTGCCTTTGTACCGTAGACCTTGTCGCGGAACTCCTCCGGTTCCAGCCATTCGCCGAGGTGGATGCCCTTTTCGTAATGCCCGTCCTTTTCGGTCCGTTTGAGAACCGCATCGGCGTATTTTTGCATCATCGGCCAGCAGACGGAAAGAATCTTTGTGTCGCCGTAGCGCAGCCAATGCCGATACGGAATCAGATAGATCGCGTCCGCCCAACCGACCGACATGCCGGTGCTCTTGTACATCATCTCAACGCCTTGATACGGCAGCACGGCGGGGATCATGCCGTCCTTGTACTGCGCATCCTGCATGTCAACGAGCCACTTACGGAAAAACGGCGCGGTGTTCATCAGGTATGCGCCGGTATCGAAAAAGATCTGCGCGTCGCCTGTCCAGCCGAGGCGTTCGCGTGTCGGGCAATCGGTCGGTACGTCGAGGAAGTTCCCCTTCATGCTCCAGCGCGTGTTGGAAAGAAGCTGATTGACGCGCTCGTCGGAGCAGGTGAAATCGCCCGTCTGCTCCATGTCGGAATAGACCGCGATCGCCTCGACGTCCGAAAGCTCTGCGTCGCCGATGATCTCGGCATAGCGGAAGCCGAAGACCGCAAAGGACGTCTTATAATGATCCTCGCCGCCGGAGCAAAAGACCGTGATCTGCTGCCACGGCGTCGGGTCGTTCTCGCCGGAAACCTGATTGGTCAAGAGCTTTTTAATGAGCGTCATCTGCGTCCAGCCCGCCGCAGGGCGGCTTTCCTGCATGTTGGTTAGATCCACATGACCGTCCTTGACGATCTCGCCGAGGATCAGCCTGATCCGCTGACCGGGCCTGCCTTTGACCGTAAATCGGAGATAGCCTGCAATATTCTGTCCGAAATCGAGAATGTTTCCGCTGCGCGTCGGCAAGAAACGCTCATGCTCGGTGACCGGGACGTTGTCGGAGGCGACAAGCGCAGCTTTGGGCGGTGCGACCTCGATCGCTTGACCTGCAAAGCCCGGCGTCATACCGGCATTATAGATCTCGCCGTCCTTGAGATCGGCAAAGCGGATCGGGCCGTCGTTCGACCATGACCAAGTTTGATCTGTACAGACGGCTTCCCTGCTGCCGTCGGTGTAGGTCAGCTCCAACTGCGCGAAGCAGCTCGTCTGCATCCCGTAGACGTTCGTCACGCCGTATGCCGCAGCGCTGCCGCGATACCAGCCGTCCGCAAGGCGCAGCTCGATCGCATTCTGTTCCTGCATCAGCGCGGTCACGTCGTAGGTCTGTACCTGAATACGCTTTCTGTAATCCGTCATGCCCGGCGCAAGGATGAACGCCTCGATGCGTGTGCCGTTGATTGTCACGTCATACACGCCGCGCGCCGTTGCGTACAGACGTGCCTTAGCAATCGGCTTGTCGGCTTTGAAGCTCTTACGGAAGCAGTCGACCGCATAGCGGCGGTTCTTTTTCGGCTTGTAATCGCCTGCGATCCATTTTGCGGTAAAATCGGATGCGTTTAAGAGTCCGAGCTCAAAGCGGCTTTCGCTCGGCTCGCCCTCTTGACCGTTTTCATCCCAAAGCGTGACGCGCCATGTGATAAGATCGCGGCTTTTTAAGGGCGCTCCTTCATATCGGATATGCGTCATGGACGCGCTTTGAACCTTTCCGGAATCCCAGACGGTTTCATGTTCGCGCACGCATTCGATGCGATAGGCGGACTGCATCTTGCCTCCATCGCAGTTCCAGTAGAAGCGCGGCGTCGGATTGCCCAATCCGAGCGGTTCAAAGAGATATTCGGTTTGCAGACGGATCGCTTTCATGTCAGTTTCCTTTCACTGTTGCCGTAACGCTATGCTCGCCGTCGGCGACGGTGACTTTCGTATTGCTTCCGACACGAACCACTGCAAGCGCGCGTCCGTAATAGGTCGTGTATTCGCCCGCTTCGAAGCGCTCCTCGGTGCGCGGGTTCGCGCTGCCGAATCCCAACAACTCGCCGCCCTCGACCGTGATCTTGAGCTTTCGGTCGGCGTTCGATTCAACCACGCCGTTTGCACCTTCGAGCGTGATTGGCAGATACACAATCTCGCCTTTTTTTGCCTCGGCAACTTCGGGACGGATCGCGATATGCAGCGGTGCTTCGGCTGTTTTCAGCGCGCTTCTTGCGATCTCGCGTCCGCTTGCGTCATAGGCGACCGCTTCAAGCTTGCCCGGCGCGTAGTTGACGTTGAACATTGCGCGGCAGTCCCTGACCTTCGCGCTTGCGAGCTTCTTTCCGTCTAAATACAGCTCGATCCTTGCGGCGTCGAAATAGACCTCGACCGTAGCTTTTTTGCCCTTGCAGCCCGCCCAGCTCCACGACGGGATCGCGTTTGTGCCGC
>CALFIV010000036.1 GCA_937877295.1 uncultured Clostridia bacterium | reverse complement strand
CCGCACTGCCCCCTCCTTGTCATCCTGAAGCGCACTGCCCCTCCCTGTCATCCTGAACCGCACTGCCCCCCTCCCTGTCATCCTGAACCGCGAAGCGGTGAAGGATCTCCGAACGGATATGAATTGCCTGACGGCATGCATTGTGCTGCCGCACATGAATTGCACTGCGTGCATGAGTTGCCTGACGGCAAGCATTGCGCCGCGTGCAGAAACCGGCTGACCCGCGAATCGCGGCAGAGACGCATCAATTTGCTTCTTTTTATTTACAAAAATATACTTCCTTTTTATACGATCTTGTATTATAATGACAAGGTTAATATGTATAGCTATGCGCCGGGGGGGTAATGGCTATACAAAAAATGATGGGAGGAAATCTATGAAAACCAGAAGACTTACCAAAAAAGAGATGATCATCTTCGCAATCGGTCAGCTCGGTTGGTCCATCCTGAGCGGCATCATCGGCGCTTGGTTTGTAACGTTCTATCTTCCGACGTCGGGCGACTTAAACGAAGGCGCGATCCAGTTCATTCCGTCCGGTCTCGTCATTGCGGGCATCCTTACCGTACTCGGCCTCATTACTGCGCTGTCCCGCGTGTTCGACGCAGTTACCGACCCGCTCATTGCATCGCTGAGTGACCGCAGCAAGAACCCGAAGGGCAGACGTATTCCGTTCATGCGCATCGCGGCAATCCCGCTGTCTATCGTAACGGTTCTGCTGTTCTGCGCACCGGTTCCGGATCTTTCTAAGAGCGGCATCAACATTGCATGGATCTCCGTCTTCGTCGTGCTGTTCTACCTGTTCATGACGATGTACTGCACGCCGTATAACGCACTGATCTCCGAGTTCGGCAAAACGCAGGAAGACCGTATGTTCATTTCCACGGCGATCTCCCTGACGTTCTTTGCGGGCACGATGCTTGCGTACACGCCGTTCGTATTTGCGGGCATGCTGAAAGGCGCGGTCGGCTTCAACTGGAGCTACCGCATCTGCTTCATCGTCCTGGCGGTTATCGCTTGCGTCTGCATGCTGATCCCGACTTTCAAACTGAATGAAAAGGATTTCGTCGACACCAAGCCGTCCGAAGCGAATATGTTCAAATCCCTTGCGGCGACCTTCAAGAATAAGAGCTTCCGCGTATTCGCGCTGTCCGACATCATGTACTGGGTCGGTCTCACGCTGTTCCAGACAGGGCTTCCATTCTTCGTGAAGGTTTCCATGAAGCTCGATGAGAGCAACACGATGCTCTTCATGGGCGGTATGACCGTTCTTTCCGCGTGCTTCTATCCGTTCGTCTCCGCGCTCGTACGCAAGTTCGGCAAAAAGAAGCTTGTTATCTGCGGCTTCCTCGGTCTGGCGCTTGCATATACCGTCACAGCACTGATCGGCGTACTGCCTTTTTTGACCGGTATGCTTCCCGGCATCATCATCTGCGTGATCGCTTCGTTCCCGATGGCGCTTTTGGGCATCATTCCGCAGGCGATCGTTGCTGACGTCGCAGAAGCGGACGGCATCGAGACCGGCGAAAACCGCGAAGGCATGTTCTTTGCCGCGCGCACCTTCGCTATGAAGTGGGGTCAGGCGCTCGCAATGCTCGTGTTCACCTCTTTGGCGATCCTCGGCACGACGCAGGACCTCAAGAGCAACGACCTGACTGCATCCGAATTCGGTCTCAGAATCATTGCGATCGTTGCGGTTGCGTTCTGCACGCTCGGCGCGCTGATCCTCTCCTTCTATAAGGAAAAGAAGGTCATGAAGACGATCGAGGAAGCGCACGCGAAGGGCCAGCCGGTCCTCGTGGGCACTATCACGATCGACGTATCGGAGGAGATGAGCCGGATCCTCAGGCGCCGCGGCATCCAGCACAATGTCCTGAACGCGAAGTTCCACGAGCTCGAGGCGGAGATCGTAGCGGACGCGGGCCTGCACGGCGCGGTCACGATCGCTACGAACATGGCCGGCCGAGGCACCGACATCAAGCTCGACGAGGAGGCCCGTCAGGCCGGAGGACTGAAGATCATCGGCACGGAGCGCCATGAGTCCCGCCGTATCGACAACCAGCTGCGCGGACGTTCCGGAAGACAGGGCGATCCCGGCGAATCTATATTTTACATTTCGCTCGAAGACGATCTGATGAGACTGTTCGGTTCCGAGCGTATGATGAAGATCTTCGAGGGCCTGGGCGTGGCGGAAGGCGAACAGATCGAACACAAGATGCTCTCTGACGCCATCGAGAAGGCGCAGAAGCGGATCGAGTCCAATAACTTCAGCATCCGTAAGACCCTCATGGATTATGACCAGGTGAATAATGAGCAGAGAGAGCTGATCTACAGTGAGAGACGCCGTGTCCTGCAGGGCGAGGATATGCACGGGGAGATCCAGCGTATGATCGGGGAGGTGCTCTCCGGTGAGGTCTCCGGCGTGATCGGGGAGGGTTCCGCGCCGGATGCCTGGGATTATGATATGCTTAACAGGTCGGTCCT
>CALFIV010000035.1 GCA_937877295.1 uncultured Clostridia bacterium | reverse complement strand
CAGAATCGTTTCCGTCATCATGCGGCTGTGTTTCGTCCTCCTCTTCCTCCGGAATCCGTTCCTGAAAACGTCCGATCTTGTTTGCCTTGCGTTCCTTTCGAATCTGCTCCGCTTCCTCCCGTGTAGACAGGCGGAACAGCTCCCGGTATTCGTCTTCGAAAACTTCAAAAACGCCGATCTTTCGGAAAAACGCCTCGAACACAAGAAGTGCGATCGCTATGCAGATTGCTGCATCGGCGATGTTGAAGATCGGAAAGTCAATGAATTTTGCATAGATCATGTCCCGCACATACCCGAACGCGATACGATCAAACAGATTGCCGATCGATCCGCCGATCAAAAGTCCAACGATCACGCGGGACAGTCCGGGCAGTTTTTTGCGCGTGCGTGCGGTAAAAAAGAGCAGCAGCGACAGAAAAATCGCAGTCAATGCAAGGAGCAGTCGAACAGCCCATGCGTTTCCGTTGCCAATGCCCCAGAGCGCTGCATCGTTCGGCGTGAAGCTCAGAACGATGAAATTGCCGTTTTGCGGAATCGCATTTCGGACCGCAACGTCACTCTGCGTCAGGAATGAGCGAAGCGCGTCAAGATCAAACAGCGATCCCGTATAGCCGAGCTGTCCGATGACATGCCAATGCACGATCCAGTATTTACTGATCTGGTCAAGCGCTAATACAAGCAGCGCGATCAAGAAGATAGTCATTCAGTCCTCCCCATCGATTGCGAGTTCTTTTTCATAGAGATTCGCATAGTTTTCTTTCGCCTGTAATACTCGGTCTACATACCGATCGGTTTCACCGAAGGGAATATAACGGATATGGCCTTTGCTGTTCAGTCCGTATTCGGCAATCCACAGTTCCGCACGGTGCGGACCTGCATTGTATGCTGCCAGCGTGACAGCTTCGTTCTGATCGAACCGGTCCATCTGCTCTCTTAAATAATAGCAGCCATACCGAATGGAAACCTCCGGATCATATAACCGTTCCTCGGAAAAAGACTCTCCCAGTGCTTCGGCGATCTCCCTTCCCGTATCCGGTATGATCTGCATCAGCCCTCTTGCGCCTACACGGCTTGTCGCTGTTTCTGAAAATCCGCTTTCCGTGTAGATGACGCCGCAGACCAACGCCGGATCGAGTTCGTACTGTTCGCT
>CALFIV010000034.1 GCA_937877295.1 uncultured Clostridia bacterium | reverse complement strand
GCATGGTACGGCGGGCTCGATTGGTACAAAGAGCACGGACAGACCGCGCAGGCGGAGGTCTACCGCATCTGGCTGACGACAAGGACGGTCCGCGTAAAGGATTCCAAGGATTATTACGAAATGCCGTGCTGGGTGATTCTGTTCGACGACGACGAGTTCTCGCGCAAGGAGCGTGACAATCCGATCGTCTCCCATTTCGCGCTGATCCTCAACGCGGTCGACGGCAGCATCGTATGGGAGTGACACGCCACAGGCGGTCTCTTGCAGAATGTCTCAGCGGAAAGGAGCAATTCAATGAAGCGATTGTTGATCATATGCATGACGCTTGCAATGCTTCTCGCCTGCGTGCCCACGCCGGAGGAGGAGTTTGTCGTCAACAAGGGCGACGGACAGCTGGAAGAGCTGATCGGGCAGGCAACGCCTGCGCAAAGCTACGATTCGGCACAGACGCTGCGCACCGTACTCGGGATACCGGAAACCGTGGAAGAAACGTTCGAGACGCAGGTGTACGGCGGCACACTGTATGTTTCGGTGGAGGCAAACGTTACAGCGCCCGAAGTCAGCGCCGTGCCGGTCTTCTCCGCCACAATCGGATGGGGAGCGATGAAGGATCTTAAAGAGATCGTGCATGCACTGCTCGGAGACGAGATCTATCGCGTCAACAGCGCACGGGCGACGGTGATTTCATCGGAACACGAAATTGCGCGGTATAACGCATGGCTGGCGGATCTGAATGCGGGGAAGCCACATACCGATCTTTCCGCAAAGCAGGAGCGCGAATGGTTGGAACAGAATCTGTCTGCAGCGCTGCACTACCTGAATCTCTATCGCGACCGTGCATACGAGCCGGTTTTGTGGGACGGATCATTCGAACCGTATGAGGGCGATTACGGGGATGTGAATCTGTACAGCGAACCGTATCTGATGCAAATTCATCCGTCAGACAGCACGATTCTATATGTGGCGTTTCGCGATCTGAACCATGTGCAAGCCGGTCCAGATGCATGCAGAGCGCCGGAGGAACAAGATGCACCGGCGATCGCTGCGGCACAAACGTTCCTCTCCGCACTTTCCGATGCGCCGCTTGAGGTGTTTGCGTTGAACAGCACCGGCGGTATCACGGCAATTTCGATTGCCCCGGTCTATGACGGCGTTCCGTGTCTGCCGTTAAGATATGACAACGGCGACGATACGGGTTACGACGCGGTAAACGGCGACAGCTTCGCACGAAACATGCGGCAGGAGGTCATCAATCTGTCCGTGCAGGACGGCGCGGTCACGTATCTGGAATGGGAAAACCCGCTGTACATCACGGGCGTGGAGAACGAGAACGTTGTTTTGATGCCGTTCGACGAGATTATGGAGCTTTTCCGCAGCCATATCCGCGCAACGTACTATCTCAACTATGACGAGAAGACCGGTGAAGGCGCGTATGCGAAGCTTCATATCACGTCGATTCGCCTTTCGTATATGCGTGTCGATAAGAAGGACAGCGATGACTATTATCTGCTGCCGGTGTGGGATTTCTGCGGATACGACGAGTATTACGGCACGGAGAACGATCCGCAGGCGTATGCAGAGTTCAACCGGAATATGGAGCTATACGATTGGAACAGCACATACATCACGGTCAACGCAATCGACGGCAGCATCATCGACCGCAACTCGGGGTATTGAGCATAGCCAAAAGCCTTCTCCATTGAGGAGAAGGTGTCACCGGAGGTGACGGATGAGGTGTCGATACGCTGAAAGCAACACCTCATCAGTCCATGCAAGCATGGACAGCTTCCCCTTCAAGGGGAAGCCTCAAAAAAGGAAAGGAGAAACCGATGAAACGCATTATCATTCTTTGCCTGATATTTTCTCTGCTCCTTGCCTGCGTGCCCACGCCGGAGGAGGAGTTTGTCGTCAACAAAGGCGATGAAAAAGAATGGCAGCAGGCTGCTGAATCGGAGAACGTCGGAACGGGCGGGACGGGCGGCGTTCCCGAAAACGAGAACGTGTTTGTCCCCGTCGCGGCGAATGATCCCGAATCGCCGACGGAAAGCAAGCTGTATGAGCGGCTCGGTGCGCCGAAATACTGGTTGACCGACATGGACGTGAACGGTGCGCGCGTGGTTGCGGAGGAAGCGCCGGTCATTCTGCCCATCGTCGATCGCGTGCCCGCGGCGGAAGCGCAGCCCACTGCTTTTTCCGAACAAGAACTGAATGCGGCGGTGGACGCGTTTTTCGGGAAGCGGCAGATCGATTGGTACGATTACGGAACGTATACAAAAGAGAGAATTGCGGAACTGATCCGCTACTGGCAGGACCTTTTGCCGATCGCGGAGGATGAAGCGCACAGCGAATACTGGATGCAGCGCATCAAAGAGCTCAGCGAAGCGTACAACCGCGCGCCGTCCGAGAGCGATCTAAAATCGATCCCGCTTGCTCCGACAGAGTACACAGAGGATTGGGGCGGCGAGTCGGTTCGCACGAAACACGGGCTGTTGGCGCGGGCAACAATTGACGGCGAACAATGGGTGGTGGAGCTCAATCAGAATTACGGCATGCAGATTCTTGAAATCGCGATCGACGGCAAGCAGACGGACGTGAGCACGTTCGGCCGTTCGTCCTTCGGCGGACATCCGGTGATTGATACGCCGTGGGGCGTGTCGCTCAAAAAAGGCGATGCAATCGCGCAGGGCAACGCGATCGTGCAGAAGATTGACGAAAACTATTCGCTTTGTTTCTGCGGTCCCGCTGCTGCGCGCTTTGCGGATGATTACAACGTTTCGCGGAGCTGGGGCTGGGGACTTGTATATATGCGCCGGATCAACGGCTTCCCGTCTGCGTATGCTTCGCGTGAAATCGGGGATCGCATGGATGATGATGCAGCGAACGACATTCCTTCTTATGAACGGCTGTTTCTTGTAATTGACGATGTAGGACCGGTTTATCTCCGTTGGCAGACGCCGATGGAAGTAACCCGCATCCTCGGCGCAGACCAGACGCTACTGCCGTTTGACGAGGCGGTGTCAAAGGGTAAAAACATGATTACCGCGCATTGGGCGTATGAGCTTGAACGCGATCCCGGCAGCTATGTAAAGATCGACAAGGTCAAGCTCGGTCTTTGCCGCATTGCGAAAAAAGGCGGCGGCTTCTACTATGTTCCGGCATACTGTTTCTATCTGGATATTGTTCAGACCGAAGAATACCGAAGCAAGTACCATTCCGGATGGGAGAATTTCTATCGGGACGAGCGCGCGATATTGGAACGGAACAACGGCATTGTGCAAAGCGATACGCTCGGCTATTTCCGCGAATACAACGTGGTCGTGATCAATGCGCTTGACGGTACGGCGATCGATCTCGGGAAAGGATATTGAGGACAGATGGCTATGGCAAACGCAATTGAAGTACACGATCTAATCAAGGTGTTCGGACAGGACACGGTGTTGAAGGGCATCAACCGAAACTTTGAGGCGGGAAAGATCCACGGCGTCGTCGGCAACAACGGCTCCGGCAAAACCGTTATGTTCAAATGCATCTGCGGCTTTTTGCAGCCGACAAGCGGCAAGGTGCTGGTGAACGGCAAGCAGATCGGAAAGGACGTCGATTTTCCCGAGGACATCGGGCTGATCATCGAAACGCCGGGGTTCTTGCCGCAGCTTTCGGGGCTCAAAAACCTCGAGATC
>CALFIV010000033.1 GCA_937877295.1 uncultured Clostridia bacterium | reverse complement strand
AGTCTTGAGCGAATTTGCCAAGCGCGGAGTGAATATGACGCGAATCGAATCACGCCCCGCCCGCACGATTTTGGGCGCGTATATTTTTTTCTTCGACCTGGAGACCGACGCCGGCAACGACGCCCTTCGCGAAGCAATTAAGGCAGTTTACGACAAAAGTATCTGGCTTAAAAATCTCGGCGTCTTTCCCGTCGTGAGCGCGTAAATCGGAGGATTTATCATGAAAAAAGTCTTCGCGGCGTTGATTTTGTTCGCGCTGATTAATTTCGGAACGTGTTCGGCGGAAAGTGTTCATGTCTTTGGGCGCGGCAATACCGAACGTTCCGCAATTCATGACGCAATGCGCTTGGCTATCGAACAAAAATTCGGCGCAACAATTCACTCCAAAACCCGCGTCCGAAATTCCATGCTGATTGCCGATGAAAACGCCGTAGACAGTTCCGGGCTGATTTCAAGCTGGCAAATTCTTTCAAGCCGCGTCGTCAACGGGATTTTTGTCGTGGAGATGAATGTTGAGCTTGACGATAAAAAAATTTCCTCGCGGCTGAATGAACTTGATAAAAAATCGCTCGTCGACTTCAATGCCGATAATCCGCGCGTGGCGGTCGTGGCATTTGATTCAAACGGGGGACGTTATGTTGAGGTTGAAAACGAAATTATTGCCGCGCTTAAACGTCAAGGCTTTACGCGAACAGTCGACCTTGCGCAAGTCAATCATGCCGTTCAACAGCGGATTTACTCTGCGGCGGGCGACAGCGCACTTTGCAAGACGTTGGCGAATGACTTTCACGCGGACTGCCTCGCTTGCGCCGAAGTGAAAATTTTACCCGATAACGAGGTCAGCATTTCGAGCCGCTTTATTGAACTCAACACGGGAGAAATTATTTTTGCGTGCACGACAATCGGCGGAGGCGGCTTTTTAAGTGGCGGCGACGCGCTGATGGTATCGGACGCGCTTTTGGAGGATATCATCCGAAAGCTTCGCGCGATTCCGCACGTCGAGATCATCCGCATCGGCTCGCGGACGCCGGTCGTGTGCCCGCAGCGCATCACGCCGGAGCTTGTCGGCATGCTCAAGAAGTACCATCCCATCTGGCTCAACACGCATTTCAACACGCCGAAGGAATTCACGCCCGAAGCGGCGAAGGCGTGCGCCATGCTGGCCGACGCGGGCATTCCGCTGGGCAACCAGAGCGTGCTGCTTGCCGGCGTCAACGACTGCAGCCACGTCATGATGGAGCTTGTGCACGGGCTTGTCAAGATGCGTGTGCGTCCCTATTACATCTACGCCTGCGATCCCTCTCTCGGCCTTTCGCATTTCCGCACGCCGGTAAGTAAGGGCATCGAGATCATGGAGGCGCTGCGCGGACATACCTCAGGCTACTGCATTCCCACGTTCGTGGTTGACGCGCCGGGCGGCGGCGGCAAGACGCCCGTCATGCCGAACTACCTGATCTCGCAGACGCCGCGGAAGGTCATCCTCCGCAACTTTGAGGGCGTCATCACGTCCTATACCGAGCCGGAGCATTACGTGCAGAACTGTCATTGCGACGTCTGCACCGGCAAGAAGAAGGTTGAAAAGACCGGCGTCGCATGGGTCGCCGAGGGTACGCTGCAGCATTACCTTGAACCGACCAAGCTTCTGCGCAACGAGCGTCACGTCAAGCGTGAGGAATGAGTATGGAAAGCAAACTCGGCTTGAACTTTGACCTGGTCAACGAAGCGAGAAAAAGTGCGGCGCATGTCGCTGCAGACGTGCAGCGCTTCATCGACCGGCATACCACCGTTACGGTCGAACGTACCGTCTGCCGTCTTTTGGGCATCGACGGCGTCAACGACATGGACGTTCCCATGCCGAACGTGGTGGTGGACCATCTGACCGAAAACGCGCTGCTGCCGCTGGGCGCGGCGTGGGTGCTCGGCAACGCGATCCTCGAAACGGGCAAAGACCCGCAGGGCGTGGCGGAAGCCATCGACCGCGGCGAAATCGATCTTACAAAGCTCCCGGCGCATCCCGAGGAGGAGATCCGCGCCGCATTGCAGCCGTACATCGACGCGGCAATGACGCGCATCAATCAAAACGTCGCAACGCGCAACGAGTACCTGAATCGCTTCGGCGACAAGGAGGGCCCGTATCTCTATATCATTGTTGCGACCGGCAACATCTACGAGGACATCATTCAGGCGAAGGCCGGCGCAAAGCAGGGCGCAGACATCATCGCGGTCATCCGCACGACCGGGCAGTCGCTTCTGGACTATGTGCCTTACGGCGCAACGACCGAAGGCTTCGGCGGCACGTATGCCACGCAGGAGAATTTCCGCCTGATGCGCGCCGCGCTGGACGAGGTCGGAGAGGAGCAGCATCGCTACATTCGTCTGTGCAACTACTGCTCGGGCCTTTGCATGCCCGAGATCGCGGCGATGGGCGCTTTGGAACGGCTCGACGTCATGCTCAACGACGCCCTCTACGGCATCCTGTTCCGCGACATCAACATGCAGCGCA
>CALFIV010000032.1 GCA_937877295.1 uncultured Clostridia bacterium | reverse complement strand
GCTTCTTTACAGGAGGATTGCATGAATCAATTACTACGTTCCCACGCGGACCGAATCGTAACGGAAGCAATCGCCGCCGTACAGCCGGACGCCGCCGTACAGCGTGCACTGGAAAAGATGGTCTTTCGGGGGCGCGTTCTTTTGGTTGCCGCCGGAAAAGCGGCATGGCAAATGGCAAAGGCTGCGTCCGACGCGCTCGGCAACCGCATCGAAAAAGGCGTGGTCGTCACAAAATACGAGCATGTCATGGGACCGATTGCCAATTTTGACTGCTTTGAGGCGGGGCATCCCGTGCCGGATGAAAACTCCTTTAAGGGCACACAGGCAGCTCTGGATCTTGTCGCCGATCTCAAGGAGGAAGATACGGTTCTGTTCCTGCTTTCCGGCGGCGGCAGCGCACTGTTTGAAAAGCCGCTGGTCTCCGCTTCCGAATTGCAGGACATCACGGGTCAGCTGCTTGCCTGCGGCGCGGACATCACGGAGATCAATACGATCCGCAAGCGCTTGTCAGCCGTGAAAGGCGGTCGGTTTGCGCAGTTCGTTTGGCCGGCAAAAGTCGAAGCCGTCATCCTCTCGGATATCCTCGGCGATCCTCTGGATATGATCGCGTCCGGTCCCGCCTGCCCAGATTCCTCCACCGCGGAGGACGCACTGCGCATCGCGAAAAAGTACAGACTGCGGATGAGCGACACAGCGCGTGCACTTTTGGATGTAGAAACGCCGAAATCGCTTGAAAATGTTCGTTCGCAGATCAACGGCAGCGTGCGCGAACTGTGTGCGGCAGCGGAAAAAACCTGCTTTGCGCTCGGCTATACGCCGGTGCTGCTGACCGATCAGCTCTGCTGCCAGGCAAAAGAAGCCGGCAGTTTCCTTGCTTCCATCCTCAAGACGCATGCGATCGGCAATCGATCGCTTGCGTTCATAGCGGGCGGTGAAACGGTCGTCAAGCTTGTCGGGAAAGGTATGGGCGGACGCAATCAGGAGCTGGCGCTTGCCGCGGCTGCCGGCATAAACGGCATGCCCAACGCGGCCGTCTTCTCGGTCGGCAGCGACGGAACCGACGGACCGACTGACGCTGCGGGCGGTTATACCGACGGCGATACGGTAAAGGAACTTGCGGCGCACGGGCTTACGGTCGACGCCGTCCTCGGCAACAACGACGCCTATCATGCGCTTGAAAAGACCGGCGGACTTATCATGACC
>CALFIV010000031.1 GCA_937877295.1 uncultured Clostridia bacterium | reverse complement strand
GTATGCCGAGTCCAAAGGAATACCGATACGCCCGCGATGAGAAACAGCCCGGCCGTCAGCGGATCGAGTATGGCAGCGCCTGCAAGCGAGAGCACGATCCAAAGCGCAAGCAGCACGACGGACGGCTTCGAAGCCGCGTCATGGAACGTTTTCAGCATGCCGTCGGGCGAGGAAGGCTTCAGAGCAGCGCCGGCAAGAGCGCCTGCGGCGCGGGCAAGCACGTGCGAAATGCCCAAAAGCCCGATCGTGCTCCACGAAAGCGGCAGCGCCGCCGCGAGCCCGAAATACAGCAGCAGATAACAGCCGACGCCGATCACGGCAAACGCGCCGGCATGCGGATCTTTGAGAATCGCACGCTTTTTTTCGGCGTCCGCGTGGCTCGAAAGCGCGTCGACGGCGTCTGCAAAGCCGTCCATGTGAATGCCGCCGGAGACAGCGATCGGAAGCACCGTGAAAACGACAGCCGACAGGACTGCGGGAAGCTCCAAAAGCTTTGAAAGCCAGAACCAGAGACAGCAGAGCCCGCCGATGACGACGCCGACCAGCGGCAGCGCACAGAGCACACCTTTGAGACTGTACCGATCCCAAGAAATGCGCGGCGTGGGAAGAATGGAAAAAGTGGAAAATGCGGCGACGATCGCCGTCCGGATCGTTTTCAATTCGGCAGTTCTCCTTTCAGCGGGATCGGGATGCCCGCAACGAGCTCGACGACCGTGTCGGCGCGCGCCGCAAGCGCGGCGTTGATCGTTCCGATCGCGTGAATGTACGCCTGTGTTTCCGGCGGATAGTCGCAGCCGTCCGAGCCGACGTCGTTGGTGATGACGATGAGCCGTTCGCATTGCGCGTTCAGCGCCTCGATGCCCGTCAGCACGCGCGCGACCGGATCGGTCATGCCGCCGTTTGCATCAAACATCTCGTTGGCGGTCAGGTTTGCAATGCATTCCAAAAGCGCCGTTGCGTGCGCGGGCAGCGTCAGCGACGCATAGTCCGTATAGCGTTCAATCGTCGTAAAGCCCTTGCCTTCACGCATCGCGCGATGGCGTTTGATCCGCGCTTCGCCTTCTTCTCCGTACGGCTGCATGGCGGCGAGATAGAACCGCGGCTCGGGAAATTGCATGCACAGCGCTTCCGCAAAGCTGCTTTTGCCGTTCGCCGCGCCGCCGCAGAGCAGAATCATCATCGCACATCCCCCTTTTGCGGCACATACTGCTCGATGCCGGTATCGGCAAACGAGACCGAGCCGTTGTACACCGCAAGCGCCGCGTCTAAAAGCGGCAGCATGCACACCGCGCCCGTACCCTCGCCGAGCTTCATGTCGGCAAACAGTACCGCGTCCAGCCCGAGAGAGGAGAGAATCGCCTGCGCCACCGGCTCGGCGGAGCAATGGCTTGCGAGCATAGCGGTTTTCGCATTCGGTATCAGCCGCGCCGCAGCCAAAGCCGCAACGGAGCTCGGCAGTCCGTCGATCAGGATCGGCACGCGGTTTTTCGCCGCCCCGATATAGAGTCCGCAAAGCCCCGCAAGATCAAAGCCGCCGACCTTACAAAGTACGTCAAAGGCGTCGTTCGGATCGGGACGGTTGATTTCGATTGCGCGGGCGATCGCCGCGCGTTTTCGGGCAAGTCCTTCGTCGGAAAGCCCTGCGCCGCGGCCTGTGACCGCTTCCACCGGAAGCTGCAGCAGCACCGAAGCGACGGCACTGGATGTGGACGTATTGCCGATGCCCATTTCGCCGGTGACAAGGATGCGATACCCCTGTGCGCAAAGTGAATCCGCAAGCGCGACCCCGTTTTCGATCGCCTGCATCGCCTGCTGTTCGGTCATAGCCGGGCCTTTTGTCATGTTTTGCGTGCCGTTTGCAACGTGCAGATCGAGCGCTCCGCTTGCACGGCGGTTCATGCCGAGATCGGCGGCAAACACATCCGCGTGCGCCGTTTGCGCCATCAGGCACACGGAGGAGGCATGCGCCGCGATCCGCTCCGCCATGACGGCGGTCACCGACGCGTCGGTCTGGGTGACGCCCTCTTCCACAACGCCGTTGTCGGCGCAAAGCACCGCAACCGCGCGCCGGCCGATGCAGACCTGCTCGCTGCCGGTCAGCCCCGCAATGCGAATGATCGCGGTTTCCAGCTTGCCGAGCCCGCAAAGCGGCTTTGCAATTCCGTCCCAATGTGCCTTCGCGCGCTGCATCGCTGCCGCATCCTGCGGCGCGATCGCCGCGTTCCATGTTGAAAAAATGCCCTGCCGATCCATGCCCTTGCTCCTTATCTGTACCTCCATGATAGCACGAAAAAGCGGGGCTCGCAAGCCCCGCAAATGTTTGATCGATTCAGTGAAAGTCGCTCGGATCAATTGTCACGATGTGTGCGATCGCCGCATTGCCCTCGAGGTCCTCGTATACGATCACAAGCTGGATCGACGTGACCGGATCGGCCGTTACAAGCGTGCTGTGGCAGAGGAATGCGTAGTTCGTTCCCGCGACGATCTGACTGCCGAGGTATGCGATCGGAACAAGGCTGTTGCCCACAAAGCCGTCCGTCGCGGCGGAAAACGCCGCTGCGGCGTTCTGCGGCATCGCAGTCGGGCTTTGCGCCTCCTCCGGCGCTTGCCATCCGCCCATCAGAAGCTCGGCCGGAACGTCCGCATCTGTCTTTTCGGCGTATGCCCCGAGGTCAAAGTCCGAAACCTCCAGCAGCTCCGTTTCCCCTTCGAGATCCACATAAAGGATCATGACCTTCAGCGACGTCTGCGGCTCGGCCGTGACCGTCTCCGCCGTGCAGAGAATCGCGTAGTTCATGCCCGCGACGACCTGACTGCCGAGGCAAGCAATCGGGTGATAGTTGACGCCGACCAGCTTTTCGGTCGCGGCGGTAAACGCCTTGGCGGCGTCCTCGGGCAGCACATCCGAGCCGACGCCCGCAATCTGCCAGCCGCCGGTCACGGGGTCCGGTTTACTGTCGGTCTGCGTTTCGGCGTCCGTGTTCTGCCCTTCGTTCTGTACGTTTGCGGTGCATGCGATCCCGCACAGCATCAGCAGGCTCATCAAAATTGCAATCATTTTTTTCATGATCATTCACTTTATTCTATGATTGAAAAAAAACATACTTAAAATTTAAAAAAATATTCTATTTCATCATAAAATAGAATATAATGTCGTAAAAGGGGGATTTCTATGAAAAAGAAAGTTTCTATCCTACTTTTAGGAATTGTAATATTACTACTTCTTTTCGTGTTTTTTTTGAAAATACATC
>CALFIV010000030.1 GCA_937877295.1 uncultured Clostridia bacterium | reverse complement strand
GGAACGCCGTAGAGAGGCCCGACGTAATTGGGGACCAGCAGCGTCTCACCCGCGTATTGTCCCGTCGAAACCTCCACCAACAGGGTCTGCTCCCCCCGGTAGGCGCCGTCGGATGCTTCGTCGGTCTTGGTATTGTCGGAAAGGATCTGCAGGATCCGCCCGTTTTCGTATTCGGCATATTCCGCGGCTTCTGCCCCGGTCTCAGCGGCTTGGGCGGTCAAAAAGAGGCGCAGCACGATTTCCGCCTGACCGATCAGTCCGTGATTCTTTGCGAAGCGCTGAGCAATGCGCGCTGTGACGATTTCACGATGACCTACACCAGCGAAGCGATCAGCGACGAGGTCATGCATGGGTATCACGAATGGTCAATCGTGCCGTTTTTCTGGCACTGGAAAGTCTTCAACGGCGATATGTGGAACAACAAAAACGGCCGGATCTGGATCGACGTCACAAACGGCGACTGTTGCGAATACAACGGCGGGGAGATGGCCTATACCGGCGGCGAGATCGAGATCACGGAGCTTAAAGAGCTATCTTTGACACTGCCGATCGAGCACACGCATGAACCCGTTGAAACGCCGAAAGAGCCGAAGCTGTTGCAAGTGAGCATCTGGCGTGAGGATGTCGAGCGCAACGAAAAGGAAGGACATTACGGATCGGACGGACGACTGAAGGACGGGTCGTATGTGGTTTACGGGACATGGCAGAATGTGACCGTCGATTTTTCGGAGTTAGAGATTTACGTCGAACGATTCTATTATTGGGAGCACGGATTCTTCTATCTCTTTCACATTGTCTATCCCGAATCGTGGTCGGAGGAGGTGCGCAGAAATGTTCGGATCGACATTCGCACGTATGCCGACGGCAAGCCGTTCGGGGAAGCGCTTGACAACAAGGGACATATCCGCTGGTATATCACATATGGAGGCGCGTCCAACTGGCGCAATGTAGGCAATCCGAACAACAATGCGCCGTACCCAACGGAGATTTACCGTTTCGCCGATTCACGCCGGTTTTCGCTGATAAACCCGATCGAACAAAAGGAGCTGACAAGCAAAGTAACGCTTGAATACCACACAACGATCCGATTCGATAACAGCGGTCAGAAGATCGATCTCACAAACGGTGAGCCGTATTACATGGAGTCTATCCATGCATACTCGCAGGAAGCAAGAATTCCATTGACAGAGTTTACGATCATGACCGACACGCTCACGCTTTCGCAGGGAGGTGCCCAATGAAACGGATTTTGATTCTGCTCCTCTCCCTTATTCTGTTACTCGCCTGCGTGCCGACGCCGGATGAAGAAGCGATCGTGAACCGTGCAGACGGATTGCTCGAGCAAGCGCTCTCTGTGCCGCGCTCGGAAACCTACCGCTATGAAGCGCCGCCGCGTTGGACGGAGACAATCTCGATGAAAAACCTCGAAATCATGATCGACGCGGATATTGCGCTGCCGGATTGCGATACCTATCCGGTGCAGACAATCCGGCGGCACACTTTTACCGGAGAGGACGTCTGCAATCTTTTGAACGCCGCGTTTCAAGGGCCGTTCGAGCTGAGGGAAAACCGATACAGCATGCAGGAGCTTGAGGAAGATATCCGCATGGAGCTGCGCGGGAACGCCGTTGATTGGGACGATGAAACCGGCGAGGTCACATGGCAGCCTTTGGCAGAAGATACCGAAGCGCTGATCGAACTGAAGGAAAAAATGGCGCAATGTCCCTCTGAGGATACGTTTGTTCCACTGAAGCCGAACCTGCTCACGCATCGCAGAGAGCCGTATGCAGTGCGCGCTGCGGACGGCACAATGCTATATGTGACGTTCCGAAAAGACACGATCGCCGTTTTGCCCTCCCGCCTCGGGGATATTCAGGATGAAACAGTGGTCTGGCAGGGCGGCTACATCGGCGAGCCGTGGCATCAAACGATCGATCACATTGTCGTTTCGGAAGATGAAGCACAGCACGCCTGTGAGGCGTTTTTGAATCGGGCAAACCTTTCCGCTCAGTTCGGCGTTGGGATGTGCAGCAAAGGCCGCAGCATCCGGCCGATAGTCGAAGAGCCGTATTACGAGGTGCTTTCGGAAGGATACATTCTCCATATCGCGCGTAACGGCGGCGGATACATTCCCTATCCGCAGGGCGGCGGCGTTCTGATGGAGGATTCCTTGAGCGCGATGGTGGAAAAAACCACCGAGGAAAACTTTATGCGGCAATGGCATATGGATTGGATGGAGGTATATGTCAGCGAGCACGGAATCGAAGGCGTCTGCTGGTTCGACCCGAACGAATATGTGATGAACGCGAACGAGAACGTGCAGCTGATGCCGTTTGAAGAGATCCAGACACGCATTCGCTATGATCTGCGGTTCAGCTACGCATGGTCCGACGAAAACAGCCGCGGCATCAGCGAACTGCACGTCAAGAAGATCGTGCTCTCCTGCGCAATTTCACAGCTTGCAAACAATCCGGACGAAGCGGTCCTCGTCCCTGCATGGATCGTCGTCTACAGCAATAACCGAAAGGAAAAGACGCGCGGACACGATTCGCTGATGGCGATCAACGCGATCGACGGAAGCTACATGCACATCCATTGACGTATAGAAATACCCACCTTCGCACAGTCCAAATCGGAAGGTGGGTTTCTTTTTTATGCGTTATTCCCGGACGGATGCGATCTGCAGCGCAACCGCCGACACGAGCCCGAGAATCGGAACGATGATGAACGCCCAGTCCGCAAAGAAGAAGTTTTCGGAAATCTCAACCGGCAGCGCAACAAAGCGCGAGAGTACCAGAAGCAGCAGATAGACGCCGCTCAGAATGATCCCGAGCGCAGCGAGCAGTTTTGCAAAGAAATGCCGTTTCATCTTCTGTCCTCCTTTAGTCGATGATCGCCAGAATGTCGCCCATTCCACGGCTGTTGTGTCCGAACAGCTGATCGTTCCAATACATCCCCGAAGACCCGCCGCCGTCGAGATTGTATGCCGCCTTCATGCCAAGCGAAGCGCATAGCGCGGAAAGCTCTTCAAAGTTCATACCCGGTGACTTGCCCTTGCCGAGCGGCTTGTCGTTGATATCCTTCATCGAACGGTCGCCTAGCACGCAGATAAATGCATAGTGACCCGGTTCATAATAACCGAACACGGTACGCGGGTTTTTGGGGTTGAGTGTCGAATTGAACACCGTCTTGGCGTTTCCGTCCGCATCTAGAAGCGACGGGCCGAAATAGAACGCATGATACGGATAGTTTGCAATGATCGCATCGTTGTCGATCTGCTCGGCTTTGCAGTCGTAACAGCGGACGGTGCCGTCCTGGAAAACGACGCACAGATCTGAGAACTTGCACGGTTTTGACTGAATCAGCTTGGCATTGCGGATAATCAGACCTTCGTTCTTTGCGTTGTCACGGAAGTAGTCGGTATTGATCGCAATGCGCGCATTGATCTCATGCGCGTATTCATAAATCATCTTTGTCCCCGAGGTCAGGTAGTTTGCCGCCAGCTTTTCGATATCGCGCACATACAGATCAGCGATCTGATATTCGAGCTTTCCCTTTTGATAATGATACAGCTCCATCGCCGACTTCGGTCCGTATACTGTGTAGATCAGCGTTTTGACCGTGCCGTCCGCGAGCGTTTCGCTTGTGTTCGGTTCATTTACAATCGTTTCGCCGTCCGAGAATTTTTCTTTGTAACGA
>CALFIV010000029.1 GCA_937877295.1 uncultured Clostridia bacterium | reverse complement strand
TTTGGGACAGAACTTGATGCAGTAGCCGCAGCTCTTGCACCGTTCCTTGATGATTTCTACCTTTCCTTGTGCCATTTCGCTTGCTCCTTTATCTAAGAATTGTTGAAAGAAAGGACGTTCTTATGCTTGCTCCCACTCATAGGTGAGATACAGATCGATGGGGAATACCGGCGCGTTCAGCTTCTGCCGCACGCCTTCCGAGAGGGGACGCCGCACGGCGTACCCTTCCACCGGTTTATATGGACCGACGGTCTTCGCTAACTGCTCTGCGCCTGCGAGCACGTCTTCTTCGGTGGTCGTCGGACCGAGATTGGGGTTGCCGAGGATCGTCAGCCGGTCGAGCCGGATGTGGGAGACGCCGAGCGTCTCGCCGAGGACTTTGTCAATGTGGTCGATGTCCATGGACCACGGTCGGAACGGATTGATGACATAGAATACCGCGGTCGCAGGGCTATTCAGCATCGGCGCATAGCCGCCGATCGCGCGCGCACCGATATAGTCGCCGCCGACGTCGAGCACGGTATAGACCGCGTCGTCTCTGAGCAGCCGGATCGTGCCGCCCGTTACGGTCGGCGCGTCGTAGAACTGTTCCTCAAAATGCACCTCGACGCCCCGGCTTTCCAGCATCGCCGCCTGATCGCGGGAGCGGAACAGCGGCTTTGTCATGTCAAGGTCGAAAAAGTGGACCGGCCGTTCGCCGTTCGCGGCAAGCCGTACGGCAAGGTTCAGCGCGATCTCGCTTTTGCCGCAGCCGGCTTCACCGATAAACACCAAATTGCGAATCCCGTCGCGCAGGAACAGACGGTTGAGTTCGGAATCCAATGCGGAGTCCCTCCTTTACGGCTTTTTGATACAGAGGTTCAGCACCAGCGACACAACCGACAGCGCAAGCAGCAGAACAAACGGCGCTACATATCCGCCGCTGGATTCCAGAAGACCGCTTGCCGCCGTCGCCACAAAGGACGCGCCCATGAGGTTGAAGTTCATGACCGAGAAGTTCACCGGGAAGTATTTCGTGCCGTAGAATGCGGAGATGAATGCCGAGGAGATCGTCGGCCCTGCGCCGTAGGAAAAGCCGGTAAGGCACAGTCCTGCGATGCACAACGGCAGCGACTTCGTCAGCACCGCGATCAGCGTCACGCCCGCCGCGAGGATGGTGAGACCGTTTGCAAGCAGCATGGTCTTTTTGCGCCCCAGAAGATCGAACAGCGCGCCGGTCACGATGCGTCCAAGCCCGTTGCACACCGACAGCACACCGACCAGCGTCGTCGCAAGCGCCGCAGCCGCGCCGACGTCCAAAGCAAGGTCCTTCGCGAACGAAATGACCGTGTTGCCGACAGCGGAAAGACAGACGATGCACAAAAACGCGAGCCAGAATGAGGGACGGCGCACCATCTTGACGGTGGGATAGTCGACCTGCTCGAAGGTCTCGCTGCCTGCCGCGGCTTTTTGCTTCGGCTGCGGAAGCGGAAGATCCGGAGAAGGTCTTCTTAACACGAACGCCGTAACAACCAGAATCACGGTAAGCGCGATCCCGATCGCAAGGTACGCAGTGCGCCAGCCCGGACCGTCCATCAGGACGGAGGCGAGCTTTCCGACGACCAGCGCCGAAGCGCCGAAGCCCATCATCAGCGCGCCGGAGCAGAGCCCCTTCTTGTCCGGAAACCATGCGGAAACCGTTGAGATGATCACATTATAGGCGATCCCGATGCCAAGGCCCGCCAACACGCCGTAACAAAGGTACAGCATCCAGACGGCATCAGAAAGGCGCGACGCAAGAACGAAGCCAAGCCCGCTCAGCACCGCCGCGAGGATCAGGCACCATCTGCTGCCCAGCTTTTTGGAAAGCAGCCCGCCCACAAAACCGCCGAGGCAGAAAAAGCACATGGTCAGCGTAAAGTTCAGGGCAAGCTGCGACGCCGACCACCCGAAGGCGTCGGAAAGAGGCGCTTTCAGGATGGACCATGCATAAATCACGCCTGCCAGCAGCAGCGCAAGCACGCCCAGAATGAGATATGCCCATCGAACGGAAACGGATTGTTGTTTCATCTGCGATTCTCCTCGATTGTGTGATCGAAACCCTTGTCCGGGGTCTTGCTGCGTTTGCCGCTTAAGAGCGAGTGAATTGCGTCGATCAACACGCCGACATACCAAACCCCGACCAGCATCGCGATGCCGATCTGGATCGGAACTGTGCCGATCTGCAAGAATCCCATCGGCGTCATGATCGTAAGCCCGATCGCCCAGCCGGACAGCCATGCCGGAAGATTAAATATCTTCGGAAGCAGGGATGCGATCAGCACGGCGCAGCCGCCGAGCACGAAAAGCGTTGCGAAAAGCTCTATGTTCGGATTCCACGGAAGCTTTTCCATGGTCCACAGTGCGAGCACAGCCCAGGCGTCTCCCGCAAGAAAGCCCAGCGACATCCGCAAAGCGCGCCTCTTTTCCGTACTTGCGTTATAGACGCCTGCGCAGATCAGCGCAACAGCGCCGGTCTGCACGCCGATATACGGCGCAAGGACCGCCCAAAGCGGCGGGAACAGCGCGATACACAGTGCAAGCGTCCAGACCGGGCGGGTCAATTTCTTCATCGTTCGGACCTCTGAGAAAGCAGCAATGCTCCCCCGATGCATTCCGATCAGGGGAGCGAAGGGGGATTATTTCTGTTCCTGCGGCGGACCGCCTGCGAACTTATCCATGCCGGAAACCTTCATGGACAGCGGCAGGAACACGAGCACGCAGCAGTATGCGGTGAGGCACAGCCACGGGAAGACGTGGAGGCAGGACGCCCAGTACATGGACAGCGGCGCGCCGCCGAGCAGCATGCCGATCAGCGTCATGGACAGCGTCATGAGGACGGTGAAGATCACCGTCAGCACGGCCGCGACGAGCAGGAACTGCGGGAACGCCATCGGGTTCTTGCCCTTGAAGACCTTCGCGCCGAAGAAGCCCGCGATCTTCTGGACCGGAATGATGAAGCCGAAGAACTCGATCAGCGCAAGCGCGATGAAGAACATCGGGATCAGGGTGAAGTTGAATCCCGCCCAGCCCTGCATGATGTACGTCGAGACGAGTACCATGATGAGCGCGAACGGAGCGTTGAAGACGAGATTCTGTGTGAGGATCATCTTCTTAGTCGGTTTCATAATACAATGGATCCTTTCTGAATGATTTTGTTGATTGGTTCTTATCGCATGGTGATAAAACCGCGGTACTGCGAGAGATTGTCGCTCGTTGCACGGTCGCCCAGGAACATGGAGGCGATGTTGTGCTGCGGTTTCAGATACGGGAATTGATCCTGCTGCGCCCATTCGGGCTTTTTGATCATCCGGTCGGCGAGGACGACTGCCGCTTCGTGCCACTCTTCCGGACCTTCGAACCAGATCTCGCAGAGACGGTCGAACTTCGCGCTCGGCGCGCCGTAATTGACCTTGACCTTGCTCGAAACGAAGCGGTTGACGAACACGCTCTTCTTGAAGTACGGAACGACCTCGTCATAGAACCACTTTTCACCGTCTTCCTTGGCTACGCCCTCGGGATACTGGATCAAAAACTGCCAGCGGTAGTTCGGCCCGTCCTCCGGCGTGCGCCCCGCGCCCTTGAAGTCCTCTTCCCAGTTGATCGGTACGAACGCGAAGATGAACGGCGGGAAATCACCGCCGCCTACCGCGCGGCCTGCGTCGCCGGTTTCGGCGTTCTGATGCACCGCGGAGGTGTTGACGTCGGGGATGCAGCCCTGCCAGCGAAGAACGTCCATCGGCATGTATTCGTTGTAGATGTTGTTCGCCATCTCCGGCAGATGCTCGTCGACGAGCCAGTAGTGCTCGGTCAACTGCATCTTTCTCGCGCCGAAGCGATCTCCCTCCGGCGGCGTGGGATACGCCTGATAGAAGGCATACTTGATGCAGTACGGCG
>CALFIV010000028.1 GCA_937877295.1 uncultured Clostridia bacterium | reverse complement strand
ATTGGTAATTTGACAGGTAAATCTTCGTGTCGGTGATCTTCGGTTCAAACAGCATGCCGACCACGTCGTATTCCGGGATGATCCGCGTCGTCTTGGGGTCGATGCGCTGCTCTAAGGAAGCGTCCAGCACCTCCGGGCAAAAGCCCGGTCCGTCAAGCAGAAACACGCGTTCGACCGTGTCCCACCGTTCGCCGTCGAGCATGCAGGCGGCATACTGCGCCTGATTCGCACCCTTCGAATGCCCTGCAATGTACCATCTGCCGCCGTGCATCACGCGCTCGGCGTAGGCAAGGGAGAGGTCCTGCGCCTCGGTCTTGGTAAAGGAGATCATACAGTCCTCGCGCCAGCCCGCAATCGACGCGTCCGTGCCGCGATACGCGAGAAACGAAAAGTCCTTGGCATGGAAGGTTACCGCCGAAAACTGCAGCGGCGGATCGTGCCGCACGCGATCCTCATAGTCGGATACGCGAAGGCTTCCGAAGCGGCGGGAGCGCACCGCGGTTTCAAAGATCTCGCCGTTGCCGAGATCGCCGCCGGTGATCATGAGCTTTGCCTCGCCCGCTTCGATCATGGGGATGCAGTCACAAAGATACACGTCGCCGTTCGCATTGCGAAAGACCGGACTGAGATCAAAGTACGAAACGACGCACAGCACCAGTGCGTCAGCTTCGCGAAACGGATATGCGTCAAAGGCCAGATCGCCGACCCAGCGGATGTATTCTGCAAGCTTGACCATAAAACCCTCCGGAACAGTTTCTTGTACACAGATTTTATCACACTTGCGAAAATGCAACAATCCCTTTGCCGAAACAATTCTTCCGAAGGGCTGCGTCCGCCGCCCAATCTTGCCGCATAACGGTACGGTTAAGATGTCTTTCGTGCTCTTGCCTCAAAGACTGCTTCCTCCGTGTACCGGTGCAGTCCGGTGACGACCGTTTCCATTCTGCCGGAGGGCAGCCGGACTGTCGCTTCGCAGTTTGCGGGGATTTCGATCGTGTAGGTCGTTTTGCCGTCTTCTCGTTCCACTTGCTTTCGACTCTGCCGAATACGCTCACATAGCTTGCTTCGGCGTGGGTGAAGTGCCCGCCGGGCTTCGGCGCGATCGCGAAGTGATTGTCGCCGTCCACGCGGATGCCGCACATGGTCGAAAACAGCCATTCCACCATTGCGCCTTTGCTGTAATGATTCAGCGAGCCGCTGCCGCCCTGCGTGCTGTTCGGGCCTTCCCATGCTTCCCAGATCGTCGTTGCGCCGTTCTTCGGCATGAACAGCCAGCACGTTTGGTGATCGCGTCGATGACCTTTGATACGATCGGGAACGCCGTCAAAAACACGCCGCCCCACAGGGTTGTGAGCTTCAAAACATCGGTGTAGTAGATGTTAAGATATGTCGTAAGCACCGCGTTTAAGAGCAGCGCGCCTGCAGGGCCGATGAGATAGCCGAGCCATTTTTCGCTCTTTGTGACCTCCGCGCTTGTCACGCGGCTTTTCGGAAGCTTCAGGGCCTTCATTTCTGTTCCTCCTTGGGCAGTTTGGGTACGTTGATTTTCGTCATAAAACACTTTGCGCCGCGGATGAGATGTCCGTTTGCGAGCTCGACAAAGCCCTGCGCGAAGTTGTACGACATCTGTTTTCCCGCCGACATGCTCATCGAACGCGGCGAGTTGGACTCCAAGATGCGTTTTAAGAACAGCGCGCCCTTGCGCTTGTTGTCCTTTTCCGCACCGTCGGGCAGCTTTTCCGCTTCCTTGGCTTGCTGATCCGCAACGCCGACCACCGCGTTATACAGGATGCGTCCCAGAAAGGTCTGACGCAGGTCGGTAAAGCGCGATTCGAGCGTGACCGGGAAACGCGCAGGTTCTTCGGGGATCACAAGCGTGTCGGAGTATTCCGTTTTATCCGCAGGCTCGGGGATCAGCGACACCGTAACGCGTTCGCCGGGCTGCAGATACACCTTTTGAAAGCCGCAAAGCTCACCGTCAAGGAACAGTTCGGCGACCTCGCCGCCGTAGCGGCTTCCGGTGTTGGTGACCGTCTGCTCATAGGTGTCGCCGACCTGTTTCCATTCGGTCTTTTCAAACGTCGTATACGAAAGCCCGAAGCCGAACGGAAAGCGGACCGGAATGTTGTGCCTGCCGTAATAGCGATAGCCGACCTCCGTTCCTTCTGCGTAGATCTCATTGACGGACGTTCCGAACGTCTTGTGCCCCGGCACATCCTCATAACGCATCGGCCACGTCTCCGCAAGCTTGCCGCTCGGGTTCTTCTTCCTTGCTTTTGTTGATTATTGTTATTCAATTTCTACTGACTTAAAAAGTTCTTGAAATA
>CALFIV010000027.1 GCA_937877295.1 uncultured Clostridia bacterium | reverse complement strand
GCGCGCAACGTTCGCAATGTTGAGGTCAGGAGTTCGAATCTCCTATGCTCCACCAAAAGCACTTGTTATCAGCAAGTGCTTCTTTTTTTGAAAGATGACGGAATATGGAAGCTGTATCAAAGAAATCTGCATTCAAAACAGCCGACCTTGCGTATATTGCGCTTGGTGTGGCGATAATCGCGATTTGCGCATGGATTACGATCCCGTCCACCGTGCCGTTTACCCTGCAATTGTTCGCCGTATTCTTTGTTCTGACCATGCTCGGCGGCAGAAACGGTACGATTGCCATTGCGGTCTATCTGCTGCTTGGCGCGGTCGGGTTGCCGGTCTTTGCCGGCTTTTCCGGCGGCTTCGGGAGCTTGATCGGCATGACAGGCGGATATTTGGTCGGCATGCTGTTTATCGGGCTTGTGTACTGGCTGCTGAGCAGACTGTTCGGCAAGAAACTGCTGATCGAAATCGGAGCGTTTATCCTTGGACTGCTTGTCTGCTATGCGTTCGGAACGCTGTGGTTTACAGTCGTGAACGGACAAAAGACCTTCCTTGCGTCGCTGATGATCTGCGTCGTTCCGTTTATCCTGCCGGACGGCATCAAGCTCGTCCTCGCGTATTTCATCGGCCGAAAACTGCGTACGCTGCTGCGCTGAGCGGTTTCATACTTTGTTCATTTGCATTTCGTGTCTCTGCGCCGTACAATGAAAGTGGAGGGACAGGAAATGCAAATTGTTGTTTTGGACGGATATTGCGTGAATCCCGGTGATGTCGATTGGAGTCCGTTAAAACGCTTCGGAACGTTGTCGGTGTATGACCGTACCCACCCGGATATGGTGGCGCAGCGGCTTCGCGGCGCGGACGTCGCGTTTGTCAATAAGGTCAAACTGGATCGCGACGCGCTTTTCTCAACGCGAAATCTTAAATTGATCGGCGTTCTTGCGACCGGTTATGACGTTGTCGACCTCGCTGCAGCGCGCGAACGCGGGATTACGGTAACAAACGTACCTGCTTACAGCACGGATGCGGTTGCGCAGCATACGGTAGCGCTTCTGTTGGCGCTTTGCCAGCATGTCGAATACCATGCAGCGCTTGTCAATAACGGAGCTTGGATGGCGCAGCCCGATTTTGCATGGTTCGAGATCGCACCGACGCTGCTTGCGGGGAAAACAATGGGCGTCATCGGCTGCGGACGCATCGGATCGCGCGTAGCGAAGATCGCGGATGCGCTCGGCATGCGCGTACTCGGCGTCAATCCGTCGCCGAAACCCGATTTCTGCGGGACAATCGTGCCGCTGGAACAACTGCTGCAAGAATCTGATGTGATCAGCCTGCATTGCCCGTCCAAAGCGGATACCGTCGGCCTTATCCGAAAGGAGACCATCGATCAAATGAAGGACGGCGTTCTTGTTTTGAATACTTCTCGCGGCAGTATCGTTTCGGAATCGGATGTGCGCGACGCTTTGGTCTCCGGAAAGATTGCCGGATACGGCGCGGACGTTGTGTCCGAAGAGCCGATCAAGCGTTTCAATCCATTGTTGAAAGCGCCGAACTGCCTGATTACCTCGCATTACGCATGGACGCCGAAACCGATGCGTCAAACGATTATCGACGTTTCCGCAGACAATCTTGCGGCGTTTCTTGCGGGCAAGCCGAAAAATGTCGTTTCATAAGAGAAACAAAAAGCTCCGTCTCGGAGCTTTTTTTCATTTCCGTAACGCTTTTGCCATGCTGAATTTGCAATTGCTACTTGCAAAAGTTGCAATTTCGGGGTAAACTATTCCTATCTATTCTCGGAGTTGAGTATCATGTTTGTTTGGACCGATTCGACATGGTCGGAATGCGGCGTTTGTGAATCGGACGGCGTGCTCGCTGCAGTATCTGGCGGCGCAGACTCCGTGGCGTTGCTGCTGGGGCTTTTTGAGCTTCACAAGACCGGAAAGATTGCTCAGCTTTGCGCTGCGCATCTCAATCACTGCATTCGTGCTGCAGAATCGAACGGCGACGAAGACTTTGTCAAAGCGCTTTGTGCATCTCTCGACATTCCGCTGTATGCGGAACGCATCGACGTGCCGGCCTTGGCAAAAGAACGGAGCGTATCTTTGGAGCTTGCCGCACGAAATGCGCGTTATGCGTTTCTCGAACGTGTAAAATCCGAAGCCGGTCTTGACGTCATTGCACTCGGGCATCATCGTGACGATCAGGCGGAAACGCTTTTGCTGCATCTTTTGCGCGGAAGCGGAACGGACGGCCTTGCCGGCATGCGCATCCGAAACGGAGATCGTATCAGGCCTCTGCTCAGAACGGGAAAAGAAGAGATTCTGCGGTATCTTTGCGAATGCAGTCAGGCATATCGCACAGATTCCACCAATCTGGTCGCCGATGCTGCCCGCAACAAGATTCGGCTGCAGGCGATCCCGGTTTTGGAATCGGTCAATCCGGCAGTCAAGCAAACGCTTGCTAAAGCAGCGGAGCTTATCGCGGAGGATGCGGACTATCTTGCAAAGCTTGCGGATCGCGCGTTCCGGGAATGCGGAGCAAACCGAAACAAGCTGCTCGCGCTGGATCGGCCGGTCCGCATGCGCGTGCTGAAACGTCTGCTTGCATCGGACGATTATACAAGCGCGGATCTTGTTCGCATGGACGCGCTTTTGCACGGGCAGACCGGCGACATGGCGACGCTCGGCAACGGCGTTACCGCATGGCTCGACGCGTATGATATCCGGTTTGGAATTCCGGAACAAACGGAATGGTGCATACCGCTGCCGGATGCAGGCGCCGTTCGGCTTCCGAACGGAACACTGACGATCGAGTGTGCAGAGAAAGCCGAGATCCCTTGCGGCATGTTCGACGCCTATGTGGATGCGGACCGGATCGAAGGGAAGAGCTATGTGCGAACCCCAAAGGCCGGCGATCGATTCACGCCGTTCGGCATGCGGAACGATCGCCTGTTGAGCGATTGCCTCACCGATCGAAAAGTGCCGCGGTTTTTACGAAATATGCCGATCATATGCGACGAACGGGGCATCTTGTTTGTGACCGGCTACACCATTGATGATCGGATGCGCGTTACAGCGCAGACGAACCATATTCGACACTATCATTATGAGGAGGATTGACCATGTGGGGGAAAGCATTCATGGCGCAGGGCATCGAAGAGGTCCTGCTCAGCGAGGAACAGATCAAAAAGCGTGTTCAGGAGCTCGGCGATCAGATTTCGAAGGACTATGACGGACAGGAGATCATCGTTCTTTGCGTACTGAAAGGCGCAAGCATCTTTTTCTCGGATTTGTGTCGTGCAATCACCGTACATATGAAGATGGACTTTATGGCGATTTCAAGCTACGGAGATGCACAGAAAACAAGCGGCATCGTCCGCATCACCAAGGATATGGATACAAGCATCACGGGCAAGCATGTTCTGATCGCGGAGGACATCATGGACAGCGGTCTGA
>CALFIV010000026.1 GCA_937877295.1 uncultured Clostridia bacterium | reverse complement strand
GCCCGTTCGGAGCATACCGGATCGGAGCTTCCCGAGCGGGAGCACCACAACTTTTACGAACCCACCAAATCGGAAGGGTTCGTTTTTTTCACGGAAAGGAGCATGTATGAGAGAACTGGGGCCCGATATGTGCGTACCCTGCGGAGACGGCATTCTGAACATCCGCGTCGGCGCGATCATCGTCCGCGACGGCAAAGCGCTGATGGTTAAAAGCGAATTCGGCGATTACCGCTATTCGGTCGGCGGCCGCATCCAATTCGGCGAGTTCGCGGAGCAAGCCATCGTGCGCGAGGTGCTCGAAGAAACCGGTCGTAGGCTTTCGGTCGATCGGCTCGGTTTTGTCGAGGAGGTCTATTTCATCAACGACAATCCGAAGGCGTTCGGTAAACCGGTCTATGAGCTTGCGTTCTATTATTATATGAACGCGCCGAAGGACTTCGAGCCCGTGACCGATCACGTCGGCGACAGTTCGGAGCGTTTTGTCTGGGTCGGACCGAACGATCCGCAGACGCTCCATCCCGATTTCATTCGCGAGGCGATCACCGCTCCGCAGAAGACGGTACAGCATATCGTCCGCGACGATCGGTAAAGAAAAATCCCTGCAGTTCAGCTTGAGCTGCAGGGATTATTTCAAGTTCGGTCAATCGATCAGATCGAGGTCGGGTGCAATAATCAGGTGATAGTCGGGCGCAAGCGCCTGCACCTCGGGGCAGATCGCTTCCAGAAGCTTGTGTGCGTCAACGTCAAAGCTGAACACCACATCAAAGCGCAGCATTTTTGCGGCCTCGTCGATGTAGAAGCCGTGCACCTGCAGAACGCCCTTGTGGGCCAGAACGGTTCGGGTGATCGCCGCCTGCAGCTCTTTGCTCTGTCCGTCGCGGGTGTTGTAGGAATAGACGCCGATACCGGTCATGATAACGCCGGCCTCGCGATAGACACGCTCCTGAATGCTTCTGGTCATGCGGTCGATGTCGGCAGCGGTGGTCGTATCGGGCACCTCAATATGAACGGAGGCGTAGTTGCGGCCCGGACCGTAGTTGTTGACGATCAGATCGAACGCGCCGCGCACGCCGTCCTCTTCGGTGACGAGCGACCGGATCTGACGGTTCAGCTCGGGATCGGTGCGCGCGCCGAGGATGTCGTTCATCGTGTCGAGCATCATTTCGATGCCCGACTTGATGATGAAGCCTGCGATCACGACGCCGACGTACGCTTCCAGCGACAGGCCGGTCGTCATGAAGATGATCGCCGTGATCAGCACCGAAGCCGACAGGATTGCGTCAAACTTCGCATCCGAGCCGGAGGCGACCAACGACGCCGAGTCAACCTGCTTGCCCTTTTTGGAAACGTACGCACCGAGAACGAGCTTTGCGCCGACAGCGACGCCGATTAGAATCAGCGAGAGAATGGAATAATCCGCTTCCACCGGCGTGATGATCTTTTTGATCGATTCGACCAGCGCGGTGATGCCCGCATAGAGCACCAGTGCGGCGACGATCATGGCGGAGAGATACTCGATGCGTCCGTAGCCCAGCGGATGTTTTCTGTTCGGACGCTTGGCCGAGAGCTTTGCGCCGATGATCGTGATCACGCTCGAGAGCGCATCCGAAAGGTTGTTGACAGCGTCAAGTACAACGGCAATGGAGCCGGAGAGCAGCCCGACGGCAGCCTTCATGGCGGCGAGCAGGATATTCACGCCGACGCCGACAAGACTCGTCCGCACAATGACGGCATTTCTCGCGTGCTGCTCTTTTTGAATTACTTGCTCCATTGTGATCACTCCTTTGTGCTGTCGATGAGTTCATAGAGAAGCGCATAAAGCTGCTGCGCCTTCTCGGGGGGAAGGTGAATGCATGAACCGACCTTTTCGGGTACGTCAAGCGCCTGTTCGCGCAAGGCCAGACCTTTCTCGGTCAGGGATATGATGACGCTGCGTTCATCCTGCTCGCTGCGGGTGCGTACGATCAGTCCCTTTTGCTCCATTGTCTTCAGGAGCGGCGTCAGCGTACCCGTGTCCAGATACAGCCGTTCCCCGAGCTCCTTGACCGACAGCGGCGCGCATTCCCACAGCGCCATCATCGTGATATACTGCGTGTAGGTCAGAGACAGCCTGTCCAGATAGGGGCGGTAGCGGCGCACGACCTCCTTGGCGCAAGCGTACAGCGGAAAACAGACCTGGTTTTCCAGCTTCAGCACATCATAGGCTTCAGACACGGCGTTCATCTCCTTCGGGCGGCGGATCTGTCAGATAATTCCGACAAAGTTTGCGCACAAATAATTTGTGCACAATTGATTATGCTGCTATCATAGCAGGCGCGCGCCTTCTTGTCAAGCCTCGCCTGCTTTTCCGGAGATGCTTTCTGCCGCGCGAAAAAACCCCGCCTCACGGGACTCCGATGGGGCGGGGGATGTATTGCTGTCTCAGTCCGGATGAGGAAGCGGCCGCAGAACGGAGATCATGCTTCGTCCGTCGCCGGGCTTTGCAGCTTTTCGGCCAGGTCGGTGATGCTCCGGGCCATGTCGGCGTTGGTGCTCAGCAGAAAGATCTGCTTGCCCCGCAGCGCGTCGAGCAGCGTCCGGTGCAGGGGCGTCACGTCCAGATCCGCGCCCGCCAGCAGGGCCTGGCGGCACCAGTAGCCCCATTTGCTCTCCTCGTCCGGGAAGGGGTAGAAGCCGGCGGAA
>CALFIV010000025.1 GCA_937877295.1 uncultured Clostridia bacterium | reverse complement strand
TTCAATGAATCGACGTATTTTGTGTATGAGGGCATGTATGGGACGCCTCTTCGTTCGCATATCTGCTGCGCCATCAGCTCGACTGCGCCTTCCTCTGTCGGATCGGCACAGTACGGCGTTTCGAACGAAAGGGAGACAATTCCTTGATCGTCGGATTGCATACGCATTTCAAAGACTACGCCGTTTGTTGCGGTCACGGTATACAAATCGCCGGAGACGGTCACGGAAAGTCCTGCATTGTCCAATGCGGAAAACAGCCGCATGCCGCGTATGGACGTGTCCTCGGTCGGGGTTGGAGATATAACAACATCTTTGCTGTGTGCTGTGCGTCCGCTTCCGTAAAAGATCGCCAGCGCCAAAAACAGCAAAATCACGAGCCCGATCAAGACGTACTCGATGATTTTGATGCGTTCGAAGCGAACGATTGCCCGCTTTCTTTTTGATGATTTCTTAGTCGACATCGTGATGCACGGTTTCCGGCTTTTCGTCCAGAACATGCGGATTCTTGAGATAGGACTTCATCAGCTTAAATGCGGAAGCCAGATTGAATCCGTCGCAGATGCGCTCGTCACAAACGACGTTGTAGTCGATGTATTTGCGCTGCACAACCGTTCCGTCATCTTTCAGTTCATTCTTTTTATACTTTGCGCCGAAGGACAGAAACGCCGGAATATTGCCGAAATCATACAGATGATGATACACCGGCGGAATGCCCAAAGATCCCATCGATGTGATAAACAGCGATCCGTGGAACGGACTGATTTCGATCAGGCTCTTGGGAAGCAAACCGAAATAGTCCAGCAGCTTCAAAAGCCAAACGGCATTCTTCAGAAGGACGCCGGGGATGTAGTTGAAGATTTTCGCTGTGTTGTCAAAATTGCTGTCAGGGTTTTCTTCACGGTTTTCATTGATCAGCGCGGTCAGCTTGCGGTAAACGTCGTCCGCCGTATCGGTGGGGGTGAAGTGCATCTTGACGATGGTTTCCTCGGCGTCCAGCGTCATTTCACGCTTGATGGTTAGATTGATCACGATATCGTCGTCGTGTTGATAGACGCGCTGGCCGGAGAGAAAACGGTTGACTGCTGGACGCTGTGACACGACGCGCACATAGCTGGCAAGCAAGACATGCATCACACCAAAGCCCTTTAAGCCTTGGTTGCGCTTTTTACGGATATAATTTTCCACCTCGGTGACTTCGAACGAATCGTGGAAATAAACGCTCGCGCCGCTGCGGTTCGGCATGATATACGGCGAAACCTTTGACATCGGCTGCAGCGAACGCAGACGGTATCCGTCCGGACGATCGCCGAAACGGCGCTTTCTCTTTTTCGGTGCAGGCGAGGCAGCGGTTTCGTTGGATTCCGCCTCCAACGGCAGATTGGTTTCGCTCATGATATGTCCCCCCAAATGATCTCCAAATAGTTTACCAAAAATGCATACGCTTGGCAAGAGAAAAATGCGGTTGCAATTGCGCGTGCAGGTTGCAATTGCGCGCTCCGATCGGTATAATGAAAAGCATGGAAGATAGGATCAGATTCAACAATCCGGAGATACTGGCGCCGGTCGGTACGGAGGGATCGCTCGAAGCGGCTGTGTATGCCGGCGCAGATGCGGTTTATTTCGGCTCCGGCGCATGCAACGCACGCAGAAACGCAGGACAGTTTACGGGAGATACGCTTACGGACGCGGTCCGGTTTTGTCATGCACACGGCGTAAAGGTTCACATCACGGTAAATACGCTGGTGCGCGATGAAGAACGCAGAACGGTTGCCGATACGCTCACGGAAATCGCAAAGGCGGGAGCGGATGCAATCATTGTTCAGGATCTTACGGTCCTTCGCCTTGCAAAACAAATCTGTCCCGACCTTGCTCTGCACGGGTCTACACAAATGGCGGTGCACAATGCAGCCGGCGTCAATATGCTGGAGGAACTCGGCTTTTCGCGCGTTGTGCTGGCGCGAGAGTTGTCTATCGACGAGATTCACGCAATCCGCGCAAAAACACAGATCGAGCTGGAATGCTTCATCCACGGCGCGCTTTGCATGAGCGCATCCGGCATGTGCTATCTGTCCGCAATGCTCGGTGAGCGCAGCGGCAACCGCGGACTTTGCGCGCAGCCGTGCCGTCTGCCGTTCATCTGCAACGGCGCGAGCTATGCGCTTTCCCTGAAGGACATGTCTCATATTGCACATTATGCTGCATACCGTGATGCGGGCGTAGCGTCGCTGAAGATCGAAGGCCGTTTGAAGTCGCCGGAGTACGTCGCTGCCGCCGTTGACGCGGTACGGCGTGTGCGAGACGGCGAACCGTATTCGGAGCAAACGCTGCGCGACGTCTTTTCGCGCGGCGGTTTCACAGAAGGCTATTATACCGGAAAACGTAACCATACCATGTTCGGCGTGCGCACGCAGGAGGATGCCAAACGCGCACAGACGGTTTTGTCCGGTGTCCGCGAACTGTATCGTTCGCCTCGGAAGACCGTGCCGGTTTCGTTTTTGCTTACCGTCAAAGAGAACGAGCCGTCCATGCTTTTTGCAAGCGACGGGACGTATCGTGTGCAGGCGTACGGCGCAGCGCCGGAACGCGCAAAAAATCTGCCGCTGTCCAAGGAATACGCGTTTCGAAACCTGTCAAAGACGGGCGGCACGCCGTTTTTTGCGGAGCAGCTGGACTGCGACATCGACGAAGGTATGACGCTGCCGGCGTCCGCGTTGAATGCCTTGCGCAGAGATGCGCTCGATGCGCTCTACCGTGCGCGCGCCGCGTCTGTCAGACGGACGATATATGAACCTGACCTTTCGCTGCCGGGAGAACCGCGTACCGCGCTGCCGCGTATCTGCGTTCGATATGCGTCGTTTGCGCAGTGGACGGACGACCGGGACGTCGCATATTACAGCCTGCCGGTCGGCGCGCTGTTGTCGCATCCGGAATGCATCACAAATCGTGCGATTGCTGAGATCCCTGCATTGCTCTATCCGCAGTCGGAGGAAAAACTCTCCGGGCAGCTTCGCTCGCTGCACGATGCAGGTGTTCGATATGCGCTCTGTGAAAATATCGGCGCGATTCGATTGGCGAAGGAGGCAAAGCTGCTGCCGGTCGGAGGCTATGGGCTGAATGTTACCAACAGCGACGCGATTGCTGCATACCGTCAAATGGGCGTATGTGCGCAAATCGCCTCATTCGAACTCTCTGCGCCGAAGATGCGGGATCTGAAGAGTGAGATTCCGCTCGGTATGATCGTCGCGGGGCGACTGCCGTTGATGCAGCAGCGTTCCTGTCCGGCGCGTTCAAACAACGGTTGCGGCTCGTGCGACGGACGGCCTGTTGTGACAGATCGCAAAAATGCGGTGTTTCCGCTTGTCTGCAACGATCGTGCCTATTCGACCATGCTCAACAGCGTACCGCTGTATCTCGCCGACAAACAACTGCTGCCGCTTGATTTCCATATTGTATGGCTGACCGTAGAAACAAAGGACGAGGCAGCCGGTCTGATCCGTACCGTCCGGTCAGGCGATCCTTTGAACGGGGCGTACACCCGAGGGCTCGCATTCCGGAATCTTTTATAACACAGTTGATCAACAGCCGTTTGACGCAATTCGTCAGGCGGCTGTTTTCATATGCCGATGCAGCCATGCATAGGGTATTGTCAGGAGGGACGAGCATGGAACATTGGAGAGAACGGTGGTGCAGGCTGCTGCCTCCGGCTGTCAGCGAGGTATTGAATCGGCTGGACGACGGTGCAAAGCTGTTGGAGATCCGCTTACGGCGCGATGCGCCCATGGAACTGGTGTTCGACGGAGCGGATCGCATCATCTACGGCAACAACGCCGCGCCGTTGACGACGGCAGAGGATCTCAAAGAAATCTGCGCGCGATTGCAGGAATTTTCCGCCTATGCATGGGAACAGGAACGCCGGGACGGTTTTCTGACGGTCGACGGCTGTCGCGTCGGACTGTCCGGACGCATGATTCGCGACAGAGACGGCGTACACGGCTTTTCAAGCGTATCCGGGCTCAATATTCGAATCGTGCGAGAACAGCCGGATTGTGCGAAACCGTTACTGGAATATCTTTCCCAAAATGGTCTGCTGGTTTCTGCTTTGCTTGTTTCGCCGCCCGGCTGCGGAAAAACGACGCTTCTGCGGGATCTGATCCGGATCGCATCCGACGGATTATACGGTATGCATCCGATGCGTGTCGGCGTTGCGGATGAACGATTTGAGCTGTCCGGCGCTTCGGACGGTTCGATTCCGTTCCATCTCGGAGTGAGGACCGATGTGCTTTCCGGCATCACCAAATCGGATGCGGCGGCACGCATTGTGGCGACGCTGTCGCCGCAGCTTCTTGCCATGGATGAACTGAATGATGCGCAAGACGCAGCAGCGATCTTAGATGCGAGCGGAAAAGGCGTCACGGTGCTTGCCACGGCGCATGGCAGAACGTGGGAGGACCTGCAAAAACGACCGGCAATCCGGACGCTGCTCAGCGAACGTGTCTTTGCGCGGATTGCGGTTTTGAAGGACATTGGAATCTGCTCCGAAGTGTTGGACGCCGACGGGAATGCAGTATGAAACCGATCGCTCTGATTTTGCTTTTCGGTTTATGTACGATGGTTGGAATGCAGATTGCGGCGCAAAAAACCGAGCGGTATCAGCGCATCAGCGGTCTGCTAAGTGATTTGAGCACATTAACCGAAACGTTTGAAGCCGGAATGCGTTCGCTGCCGAAGCTGGCGGAGAATTCTGACGGAGAGCTGTTCGAACGGCTGCGTATCTATCTGGCTTCTCGGGAACAGCTCGGTACGGAGAAGGATGCGGCGGCTAAGGCTGCGGATGCATGGCCTGCGAATACGAAGGAGCATCAGGCGTTGGTTACGTTTTTTACGGGGTTATCCGCAATGAATGCGGATCAAATCAAAAACCGCATCGAGCAACTGACGCGATCACTCGAAGCGGTGCAGCTCGAGGCGGGTGAAACGGCAAAGCAGGCGAAAACGATCCGTGCAGTCAGCGTGCTGATCGGCACAGGTATTTGCATTCTGTTGTTATAGGAGACGGTATGGACATCAATCTGTTATTTAAGATCGCAGGCATCGGCATTCTGGTTGCCGTCATTGTACAGGTGCTGCGGCAGAACGGCAGGGAGGAGCTCGCGACGGTTGCCGCGGTTGCGGGCTTGATCCTTGCGACCATGATGGTGTTGTCAATGATCGCTTCGCTGTTCGAAACGGTACGGCGTACCTTTTCTCTGTACTGACGATGGAACGCATGCTGCTGCTTGCCGTGATCGGCTCTGTACTTGCGCTGCTGTTTCGGACCGAGCATCGCGGATTTGCGATTGTGATCGGAGCGGTAACTGCAATCATGATTCTGATTCTTGCCATCGGCGAGTTCACCGGGGTTGCAAAGACGTTTGAAAAGATCAGCGCGTCGTACGGCGTATCGACTGCGGTGCTCGCCACCGTTTTGAAAATTCTCGGACTTGCCTATCTCACAGAATTCGGCGTCGGGTTGTGCAGGGATGCAGGGCAAAGCGCGATCGCAGCGAATCTTGAGCTGTGCGGACGAATCCTGATTCTGTCCTGCGTGCTGCCGTCAGCCGTAGCGCTGCTGGAGACCGGGACAACGCTCTTGAAGGAGGTGATTCCGTGAAGCGTGTTGCGGCACAGATCCTGCTGCTGTTGCTTCCTGTATGCGTCTTTTTTGAATCAACCGATGCGCAGGACGGTGTAGACGCGCTGCTCGGCACGGTGGATCTTTCGGAATGGGATGCATGGTTTGCATCGGAAGCGCCGGAACTGTCCTTTCGTCCTTCCGATTTTGTTCGCTCGGTTGCGCTGATGGAAGATCCCACAGAAGATTTGGAATTGCCGGAGCGCGTGGTTTCGTTCGTACTCCCATCTGTAAAATCGGCAGCGGGCAAGCTTGTTCTGTTTCTCGGCTTCGGAATTCTCGCGGCTGCAATCAACGGACTGCAGGGAGCGGCGTCCGCCGCGGAAACCGCTCAAACCGCGTTTCGCATCACAGCCGCATGCAGCGTTCTGGTCATTGTATTCGCAGAGATCCGAGGGGTATATCGATTGCTCGATGCGGTAAAGGATCTTTCGGACACGCTGCTTCCCGTGCTGCTCGCATTTCTGATGCTCGGCGGCATGGAGCATACGGCAGGACTTCTGACGCCGTCGTTTGCGCTGCTGACGGACGGAATCGTACATGTACTGCAGGGCGTCGTTGTACCGCTTGGATGCGTCGGTGGAATTCTGCTGACGCTTGACGCATGTGCGACGGGAAGGCTTGCGTCGATCGGAAGACTGCTTTTGCGCGCGGCAAATTGGCTGCTCGGAATTTTATGTGCAGGTTACGGCGTTTTGAATGCGGTGCGCGGCGCTGCTGCGGCAAGCGCAGACGGTCTTTTGCTGCGGACTGCCAAATTTGCCGCGGGCAGTCTTCCTGCTGTGGGCGGCGTGGTTTCGGAATCGGTGGAAACCGCTTATCAATGTCTGATGTTTGTCAAAAACGCAATCGGTCTTGGCGGAGCGGTTCTTGTCGTCCTGCTGTGCCTGAAGCCGATCCTGAACGCATTTTGCACGCGTTGCTCGCTGCGCGCCGCGTCCGCAATTGCCGAACCGCTGTCGGGGAAACCGTATGCCGATCTGCTCCATGCACTGTCTGATACGATGCATGTTCTGATGCTTTCGGAGCTTGCGGCAGCAGCTATGACGCTGATGGCGATTGCACCGGTGCTCAGCGTCGGAAGCTTCTCATGAGTATGCTGCTGCAAACCGCGTTGACGCTTGCTGCTTGCGGCATGCTGCTGACACTTTCGGAGACTTTGCTGCCGCGCGGTGCAATTCGCAGCACGGCGCGCACCGCGATCGGACTCCTGTTTCTGCAGGTGCTGACACAACAGATTTCCGGTATCATTCCATAGAGGAGGGAATATGATGCAAAAGAAGGACGGCAGCACCGTCGCGGCACGGTGGAAGGCGTGCATGAAAAAGAACCCCGGGCTCGTCTGGCTGCTGTATGCCGCGATCGGAGTGACAGCCGTTCTTCTGTATCTTTTGGGAAGCCGCAACGATTGCGCGCAAGAGAGCAGGGAAACACAGCCGGCTGCGGCGACTGCGGTGCAAACGCGTGATCAACTGGAGCTGCGGCTCATAGAGGTACTTTCCAAAATCCGCGGAGCGGGAAAGGTGGATGTGCTCGTGACGTATGAGACGAACGGCGAGATCGTCACGGCAACCGTACGGCAGACCGATGAGGACGTAAAGGATGCGAACGGAACGGGCGGCAGTCAGACCTCGCGTACGGTGCGCGAGGTCACCGAACCCGCAACGGTGGAAACGGCAAACGGACATGCGCCGATCATCCTATATGAGAAAGAACCGATTGTACGCGGCGTGGTGGTCGTCGCGGAAGGCGCGGCGGACTTCTCGGTACGGGCAAAGCTGCAGGCGGCGGTGCAGGCGGCAACAGGCATTCCGATCTCCCAGATCGAAGTATTTGAAATGTCTTACGGATCATAAATTGACAAACAGGAGGAAAAAACGATGTGGAAGGAAACGATGAAGCGTTACAGGAGATTTCTGAACAAACGGGTATTGACGGCAGTCGGTCTTTGTCTGCTGGTTGCGGCGGCAGTCGTAACCAATGTGTTGATCAACAAGTCCAAGACAGAGCAGACCTCTGCGCCAAAGCCGTCCGACGTTACGGCGGTTTCGTCGCAAAGCACAGCGGTCGGAGCAAATTTCTTTGCTGCATACCGGGATGAACGCGATCAGGTTCGCACGCAGGAGCTTGCCTATCTTGACGCGATTGTCGCACAGGGCGCAGACGCGGAAACGCTGTCGGACGCGCAAAAGCAGAAGCTGGATCTGGTCAACGCAATGGAAACGGAGCTGACCGTGGAAAATCTGGTTCGCGCAAAAGGCTTTACGGATGTGATCGTGTCGATCCATGAAGGCAACGTAAACGTCGTGGTCGGTGCAGAAAAACTCAATGACGAGCAGGTGGCGCAGATTCTCGATATCGTACTGCGCGAAACGGGCAAGACCGCCGAAAATGTCAAGATCAGCACAACGCTCTGATCAACGGAGTTTACAAGGAAGGGTTTACTTTTTCGAAGGAAGATGGTATACTGTCTTATATTTGAGAATCATATCATGTAAGGAGGCGTCTGTATGAGCGAATATAAGGACATTACCATCGAATCCGAAGATAACGGCGGCAAGATCGTATTTGCAGAGGATGTTGTTGCAACGATCGCCACTTTGGCGGCTGCTGAGGTCGAAGGCGTATACGGCATGAGCGGCACTGCGTTCGAAGGTCTCGGCGAAAAGCTCGGCAAGAAGAACTATACCAAGGGTATTAAGGTCGAAGTCGGCATGGTGGAATGCGCAGTCGACATGAGTATCATTGTCAAGTACGGTTTTAAGATCCAGGACGTCTGCCGCGCCGTTCAGGAAGCGGTCAAGAATGCGATCGAAACCATGACCGGTCTGAAGGTTGTTCAGGTCAATATCGCGGTCAATTCCATTGCGTTTGCAAAAGAGCCTGCGCCTGAACCGCCGAAGCCCGAAGCGCGCGTCAAATAATCGGATCTGTCGGGAGTTTTCTCCCGACGGCATCCGGACGGACAAGCATCAATCATTTGGAGAGCAACATGAAACGAACCGTCAAGATCCTGAGCGGGCTTCTTGCCGCGCTTGCGGTTGCTCTGTGCGTCGCCGTATTTTTGCTGATCATCGGATGGCCGGCAAACGAGCTGCGCATGCAGGAACTGCTCGCTTCGATCCGCCGTTTTCCAACGGTGCTTTTGACGATCCTTGCGGCGATCGCAATCGGCGCGCTCGGTGTATTCACCTTGTACGGGCTGTTTTTGGAGCA
>CALFIV010000024.1 GCA_937877295.1 uncultured Clostridia bacterium | reverse complement strand
GTGTGCTCTTCCGATCTTGTGCGCAGAAGACTGTACGGAATTCTTCAAGATGAATTTCGCCTTGCGGCGAATGAATGATAAAGGTCTATTCCTGACTGATCTCGTGCTTTAAGCACTCCTTCATATAAAGAATGCAGTAGTCCTCAAACGACGCTTCGTCCTCGCCGCTGTTCAACAGCGTGCGCAAAAGATGATACGGGATCACGATGCTGCCGGTCGTATCCTGCTTGCTGCGGATCGCCGCGATGTGCAGAATCACCTCGCGCATGTTTCCCGCGCCGTATGCGTCCAGATACTGCTTGCGCGCCGCCCTGCGATAGCGTTCAACGCTGCGGTTGTGCAGAACGCGCAGCCCCGTTGCGATGCCGAACGTCAGCGGCAGAAACGCGGAGAGTGAGATCCATTGCGGAATGCGCGTCAGGAATCCGTAGAAATCGTCCCAGCGGCCTAAGACCGCCACGAGCATATAATAGATGCAGGCGTAGATGAACACCGGGATCAGCGAAAGGAACGTCGACGCAAACGTCAGACGCAGATCCTTCAGCACGAAGCAGAACACGATGATTGCGAGGATCGGGCAGAGTCCGTGCAGGAAGAAGCGCGAGCCGGTGAAGATCAGCACAAAGCCCTTGACCGGCGCAAGGAGGAAGAGCGAGACGAGAAACGTCAGCGTCAGCGCGGTCGTCGAGACGAATAAGAGCCGCACCAGCCAGTCCGGCAGCCGGAAATACCCGTTTCGCAGCCCGTCAAAGGTGTACGGCAGCGCCAGAAACATCGAAATGCCCATAAAGATGTTCGAATTGACCGTGAACATGCAGAACGTCTGGATGCCCATGTGGTCGAAGTTTTCGTCCTCCAGCGTCGTCAGGTTCATGACCACGCCGACGCACACGCAGATGACCACAGCCGCCGAAAACAGCAGAGTGATCACGCATTTGGAACGGTTGGTTGTCTGAATTCGCTTCATTGGTTTTCCCCCTGCGAGCGGATCGTTCTTTCATTAATAGTATAAAATCCCGCGGCACATGTCAAGAGCGGACGAATCGGATCGTTTTTTTGAGAAACGCAAAGTCGGTATGGAACTTTGCAAAAACGTATGCTATAATGGTATCATGAAGAGAGTTTGGTGTCTGCTTTTGCTTGCCCTGTGCATGCTCGCCTGCGGGCGGGATTTCGAAGCGCCGGTGGTTATGATTCCGTCCGAACCGGCCGTCGCATCGCCTGCCGCAAGCCCAAGCCACGCGGCAAGACCGGCATCTCGGACGGTGACGGACGAGTCTCCGGTTTCGACCGTTGCCGCGGCAACCTGCACCGAATTCAGCCAGACGCCTGTATTGCCATGCGTAGTCGTCCAGTAGTATTCCTCCGTCGAAGACTCCGCTATCGTGCCGCCAATTCCAGACAATACCGTCGCCATAGGTGCACCTGTCATTGTCGTTCCCGCATATATCTGCCCGTTGTTTGCATTCGCCGCATCGGTTTCGGACAATATCCCGTACACATCCTTGCCGAACTCAAACTTCCCTGCCGTCAACATCGCAGGCGCGTTCCCATCGCCCAGGCTGATGCCGAAATACGCCCCGTCTTCGAACTTTACATTGGTCACCGTCTGGTCTGTCGTGCCGGACAGCACAACCCCCTTCTTGACGACAAGACTGTCGATTTGATATCCGGCATGACTATCCTTGTAGTTCGACCAGTTCCCGTCGCCGTGCGTCGGCACAGCGAGGACCAATTCACCGGCGGCGACCTCGATCTTCCGCATGCCGTAGCTCGCATAAGACAGCTTTCCGCCGACGACCTTCAGCATCACGTTTTCGGGATTCGTGCCATAGTTATACCATTCCGCTCCGAAGAAGAAGTTCCCGCCGAACTGCATGTCCAGTCCGAGCGCTCCTATTTCGATCGTCATGGTGCTGTTGGAATTCTGGTACCAGCACTTCTGTCCGCTAAGGGTAAGCGAGCCGAAGCTCAGCGTCCCCTCGGTTATGGCCGCCGTGTTTACGTCGCCCTGGAATTCCCAGGCAGCGTCAGAAGAGCCACTGGTAGTGCTCTTGAATGTAATCGTGCCTACAGCGTCCTTCAGGACCTTTCCGGTGAAATGCGAGTTATCGCCGGCGAGCATGACATGATCACGAAAGATGATGTATCCATCGCCCACAATAGGTGCATTTATTGTCAGCGCCGTTTCTGCGGTGTCTCCCTCAAGCCAGCAGTCGCTCGTATTTGCATCATTGACTTTCTCAATATCGATTGTCATTGTAGCAGGAATTGCCATCGCAACTGAAGGAATAATACCGGCGTGGTGAAGCGCCACCGTTCCGGATCCCGTCATCGTCGAAGGACGCAGGGTCGGATGGATACCACTGATATTCGTCGACTGGAAGAGAACTCTCGCGCCAGAGACCACGTTGATAGAGGATACCGTCTTGTCGCCATCGAGGTAAACCAGTGCGCTTGAGTTGAACTGCACAGTATGCGTCGTCTGGGGGATGATATTGCGGCTCCAGTTGCCGGCATCGGTCCACTTCCCGCTTGCGCCACCGATCCACACATTGGGAACATCGCCCCAAGCCGTCGCCGTGGCGCTTATCGTGCCGTCGGCAGAAGAAGCCGTCCAGTTCCA
>CALFIV010000023.1 GCA_937877295.1 uncultured Clostridia bacterium | reverse complement strand
AGCGCCTGCATCGATCTTCTGTACAACCTTCCCGAAGGCGGCGGCAAGGCGCTGATTGAGCGCGTCGAGACGCGGCACGGACTCCGGCAGCTCAGCTACATGAAGGAGCTCGGCATGGGCAACGACCGCTACACGCTGATCGATCTCGACAACAATGAAGCCGAGATCACGGCGGCGGAGGCCGTCAAGGACGTCAAGCCCGGCTGGACGCCCGATCGTTACAACACGTTCCCGGGCAGAAACAAGATTTAACGGGCATTCCCGCAGCAGGGAACACAGCGCATGCACGACATCTGGAATCCGTGGCACGGCTGCAAAAAATGCAGCGAGGGCTGCGAACATTGCTATATGTATTTTCTCGACCGCGTGCGGGATTCGGATCCGTCCGAAGTGACCCGCACGCAGGGTTTTTTGTACCCTTTGCAGAAGAATCGCAGCGGCGGGTACAAGATCCGGAGCGGCGAGCTGATCCGTGTGTGCATGACCTCGGATTTCTTTGTGGAGGAGGCAGACGCGTGGCGGAACGACGCATGGGAGATCATGCGCGAACGCAGCGACGTGAAGTTTTATCTTTTGACCAAACGCCCGCAGCGCGTGCATGACTGTCTGCCCGCATGGTGGGGCGGCGGGCTTGAAAACGTGATGTTCAATGTGACCTGCGAAAACCAGCGCCGCGCCGACGAACGCATTCCGATCCTTCTTGATCTGCCTTTCAAGCACAAGGGAATCATGTGCGCGCCGTTTCTCGGTCCGGTGTCCGTTTCGAGATACCTGTCCGGCGGACAGATCGAGCAGGTGATCTGCGGCGGTGAAAACTACGACGGCGCGCGGCCGTGCGACTTTGCATGGGTAAAGCAGCTGCGCGACGAATGCGCTGCATCCGATGTGACCTTCTGCTTCATCGAAACCGGCACGGTTTTTATCAAGGACGGCAAGCGCTACCGCATCCCCGATAAGCGCAAGCAGAGCGAGCAAGCGTTCCGCTCCGGCGTAAGCTTTGCGGGCAAGCCGATCGCATGGAGGCTGTGCGACCGCTTCGGGCTGCCGATCCCGGAACACGAACTGTATGTACCCCGCTATCGCGAGACGTGCCAAACCTGCGGTTCAAAGCCCATCTGCAACGGCTGCTCCGACTGCGGCAAATGCAAGAGTCCGATGATATGAAACGGAAAAGGGGCTGTTAAAAAGTCTGTCATTCTGAGCTTTAAGGCGAAGAATCTCCGAACGTAAGATAAAAACAAGGCTTTTCGCTCAGCGATCCTTCGAAACAGGTTTCTCAGGATGACATGTTTTGGACTTTTTAACAGCCCCTTTTTGTGCTTAGTCGTCTTCCTTTTTCTTTTCGAACGTTTCCGCAACCTGTGTAAGCAGCTTCCGGATCGGCAAATGCTGCGGACAGACCTTTTCACACTTGCCGCACTTGATGCAGTCGGACGCTTTGCCGTGTTCTTCGCCGGTCACAACACCGTGATAATAGAACTTCGCGTTCCAGTTATGGAATGCCTCATACGAGTTGCGCGTGGAAAAGATATCCGGAATGCGGATGTTCTTCGGGCACTTGTTCTCGTCGACACAGTAGCGGCAGGCGGTACACGGAATCAGATTGAGGCTGTTGAACACGCCGCACACCCGGCGCACGGCGTCGAACTCCGTTTCGGAAAGCGGTTCGAAGTCCTTCATGGCGGAGATGTTGTCGGCCATTTGTTCCATGTTGCTCATGCCGGACAGCACCATCGCCATCTGCGGAAAGCTTGCCGCAAAACGGATGGCGTAGCTTGCGTTGCTGCCGCCGTTCAGATCCCGCAGAATCCGGTCCGCTTCCGCAGGCAGGTTCACAAGGCTGCCGCCCTTGACCGGCTCCATGACGATCACGGGCTTCTGATGCTTTTCACAGACCTCGTAGACCTTGCGGCTCTCGACCGAAGCGTCCTCATAATCCACATAGTTGAACTGGATCTGCACGATCTCGATCTCGGGATGCTCCGTAAGAATGTGATCGAGCACCTCCGTCTTGTCGTGGAACGAGATGCCGAAATGCCGAATCAGGCCTTCTTCCTTGAGCGCGTACGCGGTCTCATACGCCCTGCACCGCGTGAACTTCTGATAGTTGTTGCGGTCCTGCGCGTGCATCAGATAGAAATCGAAATACTCCACGCCGCACGCTTTGAGCTGGCTTTCAAAGAACGGCCGGATGTCCTCCTGCTTTTTGAAGTATGGATCGGTGAGCTTATCGGTCAGCAGGAAACGGCTGCGGTCGTAGCGCTTCGCCACGCAGTCGCGGATCGCCGTCTCGCTCAGCCCGTTGATATAGCCGTGCGCGGTGTCAAAATAGTTAAAGCCCGCGTCGATGAACGCGTCGGCCATGCGGCAAAACTCGTCATAATCGACGTTGCCGTCCTTCATCGGCAAACGCATACAGCCGAAACCGAAATTGCCGCGGATCTCCGGGAAAAAGGGATTTTGCTTCATGAACTGTCCTCCGTCTTCTCTGTGCTTGCTTTTTTATTGTATTGGTTTAGGCGCGATCTGTCAAACGATCTTTTGCGTCGGGAGAGCCGTGCGTGTAAAAAGCGCATTATTTTTTATCGACTTTTTGTTGCATTTGTGATACTATGAAAGCATCGTGGAAGGTTCGGGGTTTTCTGCTGTTCCCGAACCGGAGGAAGCAAGATGGCAAAACCAATCACATTCATTGATTTATTTGCAGGGATCGGGGGCATCCGCAAGGGCTTTGAGCTGGCCTGCGCAGCGCGCGGTCTTGCTTGCGAATGCGTTTTTACCTCGGAAATCAAAGAATCCGCCGTCTCCGTTCTGCAGCAGAATCATCCCGGAGAACCCGTCTTCGGAGACATCACGAAGATCAAGGAATCGGAGATCCCCCGTTTTGACTATCTGCTTGCAGGTTTCCCCTGTCAGGCGTTCAGCGCGGCCGGAAAACGGCTCGGCTTCGAAGACACGCGCGGCACGCTCTTCTTTGAAGTCGCCAGAATCCTGAAAAAAAAGAAGCCCAAAGGCTTTGTTCTGGAAAATGTAGAAGGTCTGGTGAATCACGACCGGCAGAACCCGAAGGACGAAACGGGACGCACGCTGTCGATCATTCTGAAAACGCTGGAGGACCTCGGCTATCAGGTTTCGTGGAACGTGCTCAACGCAAAGGACTTCGGCGTTCCGCAGGATCGCAAAAGGGTCTATATTGTCGGTTCAAAAAAGCAGAAACCGGATATCAAAGAGTTCCCGGTCAAGCACGATACACTCGGCAGCGTATTGGAGCACGGTCTGCCGGTTTCGGATCATCCGTTTGTCAACCGGCTTCTGCAATACTATTCCGTGGAGCAATTGACCGGGAAATCTGTCAAGGATAAGCGCGGCGGAGAAAACAACATCCATTCGTGGGACGTCGAAATGAAGGGGCCTGTCACGCCGAAACAGCGTGAGCTGCTGTCCGTGATGATGACGGAACGTCGTAAGAGGAAATGGGCGCTTGCCTACGGAATCGACTGGATGGACGGCATGCCGCTGACCTTGGATATGATCCGGTCTTTCTGGGGCGCAGATCCCGATCTGGAATCCATGTTGGACGATCTTGCCGAAAAACGGTATGTTGTAAAGGAGCATCCCAAAAAGAAACTGCCCAACGGACAGCGGATACAAGACGAGCAGCTTCCCGTGGGGTACAACATTGTCGCCGGAAAAATGTCGTACGAGGTGTCAAAAATCCTTGACCCCAAAGGCATCGCTCCGACATTGGTCGCCATGGATATGCAGCATCTGTACGTTCCGGACGGCAAAGGCATACGACGGCTCAGCCTGCGGGAAGGATTGCGGCTGTTCGGGTATCCGGACGATTTCTTGCTGGACGTTGATCAGGCCGACGGGTTTGATCTGTTGGGGAACACGGTTGTTGTTCCGGTGATCCGCGAAGTAAGTGAGCGACTTCTGAAGATCCATGAAAGGAGAGGCAAAGTCAATGCGTCTGACCGCAAAGCAAATTTATGACAAACTCATCCTTGAAGACGACATCCGGTCGTTGAAGGGACAAATCCGGTTTCATTTGGGCAACGTCAGCATCATCGTAAAGCGAAAAGACATCGTCGGAAATATCGTTCAGGAATGGCTGGAAGGCTGGCTGGTTGCAAGAGGCGTCGAATTCGATCCGAATCCCAATACGCAGATGCCGCCGGACGTCTTTCTCAATCCCGACAATCACGCCGAGCATCTCCTTGAGATCAAAGCGTTCGACCGGGAATCAAGCCCTGCCTTTGATATTGCGGATTTCAAAGCGTTCGTCAACGAGCTCATTGAGCATCCGTATCATCTCGATACCGACTTTCTGATCTTCGGCTACAAAATGGACGAGAAGACGGGCGACGTCGTAATTTTGGATCTATGGCTCAAAAAGATCTGGGAGATCACCAAAACCATGGACAACTGGCCCATCACCGTGCAGTACAAGAACGGCATTCTGCAAAAGATGCGTCCGGGAAACTGGTATACGACCAGAGGAAACAACAAAGTATTCGCTTCCAAGGAGCACTATCTTGCCGCGTTTGAGGAAACGATCTATCAGAACCCCGAGACGCACGCGCTCGGCGCGCAATGGAAAAACCGATTCAAACGAAGCTACAAAAACCATTACGGCACGGACATTGATTTCCCGAGATGGAACGATATCAAGAGCCTGTACGATAAGCATTAACAGGTCAAGCATCACAACAGGGACTGTTAAAGAAGTCCTGTCATTCTGAGCCTTTGGCGAAGAATCTTTTCAAAGCAGCAGTAAACCCATAGCTTTTTAAGATTCTTCGTCACATAAATGTTCCTCAGGATGACACCTTCCGGACTTCTCTAACAGCCCCTGTTCTTGTTTCCGTTCAGTATCCAAACACCTCGACGGCTTTTTGCATGTTCTCGCGGATCGAAACGCCGAACGGACAGCGGGTTTCGCACGAACCGCATTGGATGCACTCCTCCGCATGATGCTCAAGCGCTTTATAATGCTCGCGCACGGTCTCCGGCACGGTCGGCTGCGTCTGCGCAAGGTTCAGGAACTTGGTGACGTCCGCCACGCTGATCTCCATCGGGCACGGCGCGCAATGGCTGCAGTACATGCAGTGTCCTTCCCAATGAATACGCGGGAACGACGCCAGCGCTGCGGCATAGTCGCAGTCCTCTTCACACGCGTCGCAAAACGCCGCGCTCTCCTCGAGCTGTTCGACCGTATGTGCGCCTGCCAGCACGACCGACACCGCGGGACGCGACAGCGCATAGGCAATGCATTGGTGCGCCGAGAGCGCCACGCCCGCAGGCGAAAGCTCGGCGTTTAAGAGGTCGCCGCCCGCAAACGCCTTCATGACCGTTATGCCGACGCTCAGACGCTCGCAGGTTTCATACAGTCTTTGCCGGTCGGGGTTCATGTTGGTCAGCACCTTCGCATAAGCGTCGTCGCTCCAAAGCTGTTCCACGTCCTCGTTGGCGGGCTGCAGATCGTAGCACGGATTGACCGAGAACATCAAAACCTCGATCCCGCCCTCTTTGACCGCGCGTTCCGCAACCAGCGGATTGTGGCTCGAAAGCCCGATGTGGCGGATGCGTCCCTCCGCCTTCAGCTCACGCGCATAATCGAGGATGCCGTTTCTTACGATCTCCTCCCAGTCGGACATCGCGTCGCAATAGTGGATCATGCCGACGTCGATATGGTCCGTTTTCAGAAGCTGCAGCATTTCCGCAAAGCCTTGTTTGGTCTCTTCGAGGTCGCGCGTGCGGCAATACTGCCCGTCCTTCCAGACCGAGCAAAGATGCGACTGAATGATGAATTTGTCGCGCCTGCCCTGCAGCGCACTGCCGATTGCGGAGCGCAGTCCCGGATCGGACGCGTAGAGGTCGAAATAGTTGATCCCGAGCCGTTCCGCCGCGTCGAACAGCTTTGCGGCCATGCCGTATTGCTCCTCATTCATGCCTTCGCAGCCCATGCCGATCACGGAAACCGAAAGTCCCGTGTTCCCCAGATTTCTGTAATCCATACCTTCTCCTGCTTTCTGTATTTCAATAGGTCGACGCGGCGGCGCTTGTCAGCTTCCAGACGCCGTCCGTCTTTTTGATTGTAAAGTCAAGCGCAAGCCGCCACGTATGCCTGCCGCCGCCGAACACTGCCGTCGCAACGCGGCTATGCCCTTTCATACGCGCCGTATCGCCCTGCACTGAGATCTCGAGCGACTCCGTCTGCTCCGAAAAGTAGTTCAGCGTGCCGTCCATGATGCTGTCAATGTACACCTTTTTACACTGACGCATGCCTGTCATGTGAACAAGCACAAAGGAATCGTCATGCACGCGTTCGAGCGCTGCGCGGTCCTTTTTGACCATGGCGGCATTGTCGCGGTACAGCCGCTCGACCTGTTCCTGATCCGTCATGCCTGCGTTTTCGCCCATGCCGCGACCGTGCGCTCGCTTGCCGCGGCGTCCGCGCCGTGAACCGCCAG
>CALFIV010000022.1 GCA_937877295.1 uncultured Clostridia bacterium | reverse complement strand
TTATTGGTTGGGCATACCCGTCAAATGGTCGCAGAGGTCCGACACCGTCTCCGGGGCGTAGACCGTCAGGTCCCCGGCCAGGGTGGCCTCGGGGCCGTTCTCCGCCGGGACCACCAGCGTTTGAATTCCGGCCTTCCCCGCCGCCAGGGCCATGGGAAGGGTTCCGCTGAGGGGCCGGAGGTCGCCGCCCATGCTGACCTCTCCCAGATAGGCCCACTTCTCCTCCGGCAGCCGGAGCTGCCCCGTGGCGGCCAGCAGGCACAGCAGAATGGGAAGATCATAGAGGGTGCCGGATTTCCGGGTACCGGCAGGGGCCAGGTTCACCGTGACCCGGCTCACCGGGAAGCGGCAGCCGCTGTTCTTCACCGCGGCGCGGACCCGTTCCCGGGCCTCCTTCACGGCGGTGTCGGGCAGGCCCACCAGGTCAAAGGTCGGCAGACCGCCGGAGAGGTCGCACTCCACCTGAACGCCGTAGCCGTCGATGCCGTGCAGCTCGTAGAAGGTGATCGCATTCCTTTCGCCGTCGTAGGTAAAGAGGTAGTCGCTGGAGCGATAGGAAAGGAGATTGCGCTTCATGCGGTACGAAAAGCCCATGTCGATGTCCGTGCGCGTGTAGGTCAGCACAGTGTCGCGCTTGCCGTATACAAGATAGATCAGCGCGAAGACCGCAGCCAGCAGAATACCCGCAGCAATGCCGAAGATCGTAAGCCGCGATACGGTCAACCGACCGATCATCAGCTTGCGGTCCGCACTTTCGCGCAGATATTCACGAATGCGCTGCAGCATCGCTCTCATCAAAAACGCTCCTATTTGGTCTCCGCCCGGCGCGGCGCGCGGACCGTCAGGGCTTTTGGAATCACACGGAAGGTGACGGGCGTGCCGTCCATGCGCTCGCCGTCCACCTCGATGCGCGATACGGGATCGCACACCACCGACACCTCGGTCGCTCTTTTATAGGTGATGCATTTCAATCCCAGATGCTTCCCCTTGATGAACTTCGGCAAAAGCCCGAGGAGGCTGATGCGGTTGACGTCATGCGCGATGCACACGTCCAGAAGTCCGTCGCTCATGTCCGATTCGGGCAGCACGTTCATGCCGCCGCCGAAATGCGTACCCACGCCCGCAGCCGCCATCAGCACGTTCCGCTCGATAGTGCCGTCCGGGAACGTCAGCGTCGTGCGGCGAAGCTTGAGTCCCAACACCGCTTTCAGACAGCCGAGACGGTATGCGGTGCTGCCGTTTTTGCACTTGGGCTTGAACTGCTCGGTATAGTCGAGCACGTCCACGTCAAAGCCGAAGCCCGCAATGTTGAAAAAGACCGTGCCGTTCGCTTCTCCCGCGTCCACCACGCGGTTTTCGCCGTGCAGCAAAATATCGATCGCGGCTTCGGCGTCGGTCGGAATGCCCAAAGGTCTTGCATAGTCGTTTCCCGTACCGCAGGGCAGAAGCCCGAGTATGCGGTCTGTATGAATCACGGACATTGCCGTTTCCCGCAGCGTGCCGTCGCCTCCGACGGCGACGATACAGTCGTACCCCTCCGAAATCGCCTGTGCGGCCAGCTCGGTTGCGTGACCGGGGTACTGCGTTTCTTTGACGGCGTAATCCACGCCGCGCGCGTCCAGAATCCTGCGAGTCTGCTCCAGATAGGTCTTTCCGTTTCCGCTGCCGGAAATCGGATTTGCAATCAGACAAAACCGTTCCATTCCTACTCCAACCATACATCTGTATATTCTTAGTTTATAATCATATCACAGAACGGTGCGAGGGTCAAGCGCGTGCGCGCGAAGCGGATTGTGAAATCAATCGAAGCATTGCAAACTTTTTGAAACATCGTCCGAAAAACGTCTTCCGCGCTTGCAAAGCGTGCAAGGTTGTGGTATGATACCACAATCCGGTGACGTATGCCGACCAGTCGGCGTTCACAATACAGACGGAAAACAGAGAAGGAGTAAGGAACATGGCACAAGTGGAAAGATTAGAGGGGAACAAGGCAAAGCTGACGATCACGATTGACGCGGCAACGTTTCAAAAAGCGCTGAACGACGCGTATAAGAAGACAGCAGGTCGCTATGCGGTACAGGGCTTCCGCAAGGGCAAAGCACCGCGCAAGATCATCGAAACATATTATGGCGAAGGCGTTTTCTATGAGGACGCGTTCGAGGCATGCTGGGGCGAGGCATATGACGCGGCGATCGAGGAGCACGATCTGTTTGCAGTCGACCGTCCCGATGTGGATATCGAAACCATCAGCGAAGCGGAAGGCGTTGTTTTCACCGCGACCGTGCAGCTCAAGCCCGACGTGACCCTCGGCGAATACAAAGGTATTGCCGTGCCGAAGGCAGACTATACTGTAACCGATGAGGACGTTGACAAAGCGCTCGAAGCGGAACGTGAAAATCAGGCGCGTTTTGTGGACGTCGATCGCGAAGCGCAGAACGGCGACCGCGTGCTGCTCGACTATTCCGGCAGCGTCGACGGTGAAAAGTTCGAAGGGGGTACGGCGGAGGACCAGACGCTGGTGCTCGGCAGCAACACGTTCATTCCCGGCTTTGAGGATCAGCTTGTCGGCGTTAAAGCGGGCGAATCGCGCGACGTGAAGGTGACGTTCCCGACCGAATACCATGCAGAGAATCTCGCGGGCAAGGACGCAGTGTTTGCTTGCACGGTCAAGGCGGTCCAGCAGAAGGAGCTGCCCGAAATCGACGACGATTTCATCGGCGACATCTCCGAATTTGAAACCGTCGATGCATGGAAGGCGGACAAGAAGGCCAAAATGCTGGAAGAAAAGAAGCAGCAGCTTGACAACATGCGTGAGAATCTCGCGATCAAGGGCGCGTGCGACAACGCGACGGTCGATATTCCGGCCTGCATGACCGATCGCCAGATCGACTACATGCTGCAGGATCTGCAGTACCGTCTGCAAGCCAGCGGTCTCGATATGGATACTTATATGAAGTATCTCAACACCACGCCGCAGGCGATGCGCGACATGTACCGCACCGAAGCGGAAGCGCGTGTCAAGATGCAGCTCGTCATCGAGGCGGTCTCCAAGGCGGAGCACATCGAAGCGACCGCAGAGGAGCTGGAAGAGGAGATCAAGAAGTACGCCGAACAGGGCGGCGCAGAGGTCGAGACCTTCAAGGCGCAGCTTTCTCAGGGCGACCGTGAATATCTGTCGGACCGCGTTGTGGTCGACAAGACCGTCAGGCTGATCGTCGACGCAGCGGTGGAAACCGAAGAAGCGGAGAACGCCGCAGAGTAAACTCCTTGAGCCGGACACCGAACGGCGTCGCCGTACGGTACGAAAGCGACGAAGGAAGTGTGGCACACAAATCCGTAAAATTCAGCGACATGCGCGGTGAATTTTACACCTTGCAGCATCCGCCGCTCGCATCATCCGCAGGATGATAGGCGGATGCTGTGAATAACCGGTCAGTCAAAGATTTTGACTGACCGAGATCTGAAAGGAGGGTATCCCATGAATTTGATACCGATGGTGGTCGAACAGTCCGGCCACGGCGAGCGCTCCTATG
>CALFIV010000021.1 GCA_937877295.1 uncultured Clostridia bacterium | reverse complement strand
CACCGTCGCGCAGATGGTGATGGAAGGAGAACGTCATGCCGCTCTTTGCGCCGCAATGGCGAAGCGCGTCCGCAATGGTCTCCACGATCTTGCTCTCCTGCGGCTTTTCATAGCGGCGGGTGCACGGCGAAGCCTTCTTGAGATACTTGCCGTCCATGTAATTTTTGCCCTGATAGACCTCCTTGCCGTTTACCAGCAATTCGTCCGGAATCTCTCTGCCGACGTAATTCTTCATACCAAGTCCCCCTCATATAAGCCGCAGGCACGGGCGAGCTTCAGTGTGCGCTCCGCGCCGGGAATGAATGCGATATCGATCATCTTGCCGTCCACGGTGAAGACGCCGACGCCTGCCGCGCTCTGTTCACGATAGGCACGGACGATCTTTTCCGCCTGCAGGATCTCCTTTTCGGTCGGCGCAAAGATCTCATGCACCAGACGGATCTGCTTCGGGTTGATGAGGCTCTTGCCGTCGAAGCCCATCGCCTTGTTCTGGCGCACTTCGGCTTCATAGCCCGCCATGTCGTCGAGGTTGGTGAAGACCGTGTCGAAGCACTGTACGCCCGCCGCGCGCGCCGCGATCAGCATCTGACCGCGTGCAACGACCATATCGATGCCGTCCGGGGTGGGCTTTGTCTGCATGCACTTTCTGAAATCGCCGCCGGAAATCGCGACGCCGAACATACGGTCGCTCGCCGCGCAGATCTCGTACGCATTCAGAATGCCCTTCGGGCTTTCCAGCGCCGCCATCAGAAGCGTTCTGCCTACTTCGATGCCGAATTCCTTCTCTGCCGCTTCAACCGCCGCTTCGACGGTTTTCACGTCCTGCGCGCTCTCGCACTTTGCGATGCGGATACCGTCCGCGCCGCCTGCCACGCACACGCGGATGTCTTCCTGCCAGTGCGGGGTGTCGAGGCCGTTGATGCGGACGATGACTTCCGTATCGCCGTAGTCAATGGTCTTCAATGCATGGTACAGCGAAAACCGCGCTGCATCCTTTTGGTTTTCGGCCACCGCGTCTTCAAGGTCGAGCATGATGCTGTCGACGCCGTAGATGTACGCGTCCTTGATGAGTCCGGGCTTCTGTGCGCTCATGAAAATCATGGTCCGGCGAAGTCTGAACCGCTCCGGTCTCGGTCTCGGGATCATACGATGACACCTCCCCACGGAATATTCTTTTCGGATGCGTCGCTGCTTCTGAACACCGCGCATTCCACGCGCGCTTTCAGCGTGCAGTCCAAAGCGCCCTTGTCGACGATGTTGATCTTTACGCTGTCAACGCCGAGACGCTCCAGCGTCTCCAACACCGTCGCACGGATCTGACGTCCGTACTGATTCATCACGCTCGAGGTCAGCGTCAGCTCGATTTTGCCGTCTCCCGGCTCAACCGAAACAAGCGCATCGCTGGATTCCACCGTGCCGGCAATTGCCGGCTTTTGAATGACCATGTACTTCCTCCTTCTTTTCATGGGATTCTCCCCCATGTTCTTTTCATATCATACCATGCCTGTCCCGGTTTTGAAACCCCCAATTTCGCTTTTTTATCCGGAATCCCGATAAAAAAGCCCGCGCAAGGCGGGCTGTAACAATCGTATCGAACGGATCTGTGAAAACGGCTGCCGAATCGCGAAGCGCTTCATCCGGTATACGGATCGTTCTGATGCGGCATCGGCGTGGCCGACGGCGCGGAGGGTTCGGGCGTTTCTTCCGGACTGCTGCTCTGTCCCGTGTCCGGCCGCGGCGTGTCGGGGATATACGTGGTGACCGGCATGCTGTACGTATAGCCTGACTCGTAGGGCGAGATGCTGACGCCGCCCTTCGAATATAAATAGATCGTGGCGGTGCTGTGCCCGCTGCGGATATAATCCGCCGCCTGCTGCATGATCGCGTCCCAATGCTTTTGCAGCAGCATCAGCTTGGTATCGAGGTTGGTCGGATCGCCGACCTCGATCGTATAGGACGTGCCCTCCGTATAGATGCGGATCTGCATCAGCTCGGTCATATCGATGCGGCTGATGCGCGGCGTGCGGCTCAAAAGTCCCAGCTCCTTGAGTTTCCCGAGGATGCGGACCAATGCCGCGACCTGCGTATCGGTCGAATCACCGAGCCGCGTGCCGTTTGCCGCGCTTGATATGTTCATGCCTTCCGCGATCAGAAGGCTGCCGGCGCTTTCGGCCGAGTCGTTCAGAACAATGCCCTTTTCGTCAATGATCGCCAGATACTCGTTTTGCGGCCCCCAGCGCACACAGGCGGCCTCGGCGCGCTTCGCCACCGCGATGCGCACTGTGGACGGGAACGAATACTGCGCCGTCGCTTCGAGATACGGATCGCGCTCGATCGCCTGCTCGGCATCCGCGGTGCTCTGAAACAGCATGGAGCGTCCGCGCTTGAGCTTGCTGAGCGCTACGATATCCTCCTCGGTGTAGCCGTCCGGCACGTTGGCGACGCGGATCGTCGAAAGACGCGTGACAAACCATACCATGGCAAGCAGCAGGCCGACGGCAAGCAGACCGAAGACGACCGTGGAAAGGCTGCGTCTGCGCTGTTTGGCCTTCTCCGCCTTTTTCAGCGCACGCTGTTTGGCTTCCTCCTTGGCGCGTTTTTTGGCGCGCTCCTCGGCGCGCGCACGCGCTTCGTCATACTCGCGCTTCGCTTCGGTGTCGTGCTCCACGACCGTCGTGGTCGCTTTCGGTGCGTCCTTGCGCTTGCCGTAGCGGTTCTTTTTCTTGTCGATGCGGCGTCCGTAGCGGTCAAAATGAAACGCGCTGGAAACGGACGGCGGAACTTCTTCCGCGTCGCTTTCCAAGGGCATGTCCGCCGTGCCGGGATCGAATTCCGATCCCGCTTCCGCCGGTTGTTCGGTTTGCGTCCCGTCTTCGATCGGCGCGTCCTCGTCCGATGCGTCAGGCCCGAACAGTTCAAACTGCTCCTGATCCGCGCCCGCGTCCTCATCGAACAGGAAGCCGTTCCGCTCCCGCTCTGACGGTTTTTTCTTCTTTGCCAATCCGTTCTTCCTTTCTCGCGACCGTTCCGCCCAAAGCGCCGATCGCAAGGTCTATTTGTTCGTATCCGCGCGCAATCCGTTCGGCATGCTCGATCACGGTATCGCCCTCTGCGATCAGTCCCGCAAGCACCATCGCCGCGCCGCCTCTGAGATCGTGCGCCGTGACCGTCGCGCCGTGCAGCCGTTCCACCCCGGTCAGAATTGCCGTGCGGTCCATGACGCGGTTTTGCGCGCCCATTTTTTTCAATTCCTGCGCGTGCTTGAAACGGTTTTCAAACACGTTTTCCACGATCACCGAAGTCCCCTCCGCCGTCGACAGCACCGCAAAGAGCTGCGGCTGCAGATCGGTTGGAAATCCCGGGTACGGGCGCGTCTCGGTAAAGTCGATGCAGGCCGGTCTGCGGTCCGACCGGACGCGCACCGCATGCTCGAAACGCGTAACCTCGCATCCGCAGGCGGACAGCTTGTAGAGCAGCGCGTCCACGGCGTCGGCGCGCATATCGGTGACGGTCACGTCCCCGCGCGTCATCGCCGCGCCCAAAAGATATGTGCCGGTTACAATGCGGTCAGGCATGATGCGGTAGGTTGCGCCATGCCCCTCCGCTCTTCCCTCGATGCGGATCGTCGATGTGCCCGCGCCGGACACGCAGAAGCCGCAGGCGTTGAGAAAGCCCTGTAAATCAACGATCTCCGGCTCGCAGGCCGCGTTGCGGATGATCGTTTCACCCTCCGCCCGCGCCGCTGCCAGCATGATGTTCTCGGTCGCGCCGACGCTCGGATACTCAAAGTCGACGACTGCGCCGACAAGCTTTGTACAGCTGCACCGGATACGTCCGCCGTACTCCTTGATCTCGGCGTTCAGCCGTTTGAGCCCAAAAAGATGCAGATCGATCGGCCGGTTACCGATCTCGCATCCGCCGGGGTATGGCGCGTCGGCCTGTGAAAACCGCGACAACACCGAGCCGAGCAGAAAGATCGACGATCGCAGCTCGCGCGAAAGCGCCGTCGGCAGAACGGGGTTGTGCGCCGTGCCGCTGTCCACAATGAGATCGCTTCCCTCGCGGAAAACGGTGCAGCCGAGCGATTCGAGAATGTGCAGCATATTGCCGACGTCCCGAAGCCGCGGGCAGTTCAAAAGTCTGATCGGTTCTTTCACCAGCAGCGTCGCCGCAAGGATGGGCAGCGCCGCGTTCTTCGATCCCTGCGCGGGGATCGTTCCCGAAAGCTTCGCCCCGCCGCGCACCAGAAGTCTCGACATATTCCGTGGTTCCTCCCGCATGATACCACATCTTATGCAGGGAGGGTTCGGAATGTGCTTATCCGTACGGGTTCGTATCGCGCGAAATGCTCAGCAGCAGGCCCATTGCGGCAAGGAAGACCAACAGCGACGTGCCACCCGCCGAAATGAACGGGAGCGCCTGCCCCGTCGTGGGCAGCAGTCCCGTGACGACGCCGATGTTGACGAAGACCTGGAAGCCGAAAACGATGGAGATACCGGCGGCCAGCAGGCTTCCGAACTTATTGCGGCAGCGCATCGAAACGACCATGCCGCGGAACACGATCCACGCGTACATAGCGATGATGATCAGCCCGCCGATGAACCCGAATTCCTCGCAGAGAATCGCGAAGATGAAGTCCGATTCGCCATAGGTCATGTACAGAAGCTTCTGATAGCTGTTGTTGAGCCCCTTGCCGAACAAGCCGCCCGAGCCGATCGCATAATACGACTGCAAAAGCTGATAGCCCGTGCCCTGCGGGTCATTCTCGGGATTGGAGAAGGACGTCAATCGGTCAACTCGGTAATCCGCCGCGAACGCCAGCACGAAGAATGCGACGATCGCCAATCCGCCGAGGATCAATAATTGCTTGATATCGCATCCACCCAGATACAACAGAACGATACCGATAAAGCCGATGATAACCGCCATGGACATGTTCGGCTGTAGCATGACCAGGCCTGCGATGACGCCGATTGCGATCAACATCGGCAGCATGCCGTTTCGGAAGGAGTTCATCTCATTGCGGTGACGCGACATGTACGAGCACATGAAGATCATCAGGCCGAACTTGGCAAGCTCCGACGGCTGAATCGAGATACCGGCGATGACCAGCCAGCGTTTGCCGCCGTTCAAGTCGCGTCCCCACAGCAGAACCGCGATCAGCAGGATGATTGAGATCGCCAGAAACAGCGAACGCAGCCTTTCGATGACGCGGTAGTCGATGAGCGAAACGAGCAGCATGACCGGATACCCGATCGCGAGGTACAAAAGCTGACGCTTGAGATAGTAGAAGCTGTCGTTGTTTGCGCCCGAATAGTGCTGCGCGTAGTAGTAGCTGGCGGAAAAGACCATGACAAGGCCGAACGCGCACAGCGCGCTGATTACAAACAGGATGGTAAAATCCATCTTGCCGCGCAGCAGACGCGCGTCCTTCAGACGCTTGAGGATCGATTCTTTTTTTGCCTTCTGTTCCGCCATGTTGTCTCCGGTTTATTCGTATGCGCGCGCGATCTCCTTAAAGACCCGGCCTCGCGTCTCATAGTTGTCAAACATATCCCAGCTTGCGCAGGCAGGGCTTAAAAGCACACAGTCGCCCGGCGCGGCAAGCGCACGCGCCTTGTTGACCGCATCCTCAAATGTGTCCGCAGTGGTGCAGAGATCAAGATAACCGTGCGCCTTTGCGCAGTTGAGAATCTGGCTCTTCGTGTCGCCGAGCACGACGCAGGCCTTGACGATCGGCGTGAACGCGTCGAACAGCTCATCGAAGCCGATGTGCTTGTCGTAGCCGCCGAGCAGCAGCACCGTCGGCTTTTTCATCGCCTCGATCGCGCGGACCGTGGACGCCGGATTCGTGCCCTTGCTGTCGTTGATGTAATCGACGCCGCTTCGCGTGCAAACATACTCGATGCGGTGCTCGACGCCTGCGAAGGTTTTCAGGACCTCGACGATCGTCTCCGGCGCGATGCCCTGCGAGAGCGCTAAAAGCGCGCAGAGCATGGCGTTTTCGAGGTTGTGGCCGCCGGGGATGCGGATCTCGTCGGCTCTCATCAGTGTCTTTTCTTCGCCGTTCATGCGATATACCAGCATGCCTTCGCGTACGAACATGCCCTCGGTTACCTCGCACTTGCGCGAGAAATACAGCACATGCGCCGGCGTTCTCGACGCAAAGCCGCGCACCGTGTCGTCGTCCCAGTTCAGCACAGCATAGTCGTCCGCCGTCTGATTGTCAAGGATCTTCGCCTTGGCCTCGATGTAGTTTTCCATCGTGCCGAAATGGTCAAGATGATCCGGCGTGATGTTGCACACGCCCGCCGCCTTTGCGTGGAAGCGCACATTGCCCTCAAGCTGCAGCGCCGCGGTCTCCGCGACCACGACGTCGCCCGGCTGCGTTTCCAGCGCATGCGCGGAGATCGCCACACCGATGTTGCCGAGCACGAAGGTTTTGCGTCCCGCCGCCTTGAAGAGCTCGCCGGTCAATGCCGTGCAGGTCGTTTTGCCGTTGGTGCCGGTGATGCACACGAAGTCCGCTTTGCTGTAGCGGTAGCCGAGCTCGATCTCGGAGATGACCTCGATGCCGCGGCGCTTTGCCTCGACGATGAAGTTGCGCGTCATCGGAATGATCGGACTCGGGATCAGAAGATCGACGCCGTCCAGAAGGTCCATCGGATTCGCACCGAGCTTGACCTCGTACGCAATGCCCGAAAGCTGATCGAACAAGCCCTTGATCTCGGGCTTCATGTCGTTGACAATGATGCGGTAGTTGTCCTGATACAAGAGACGCGCCGCGGCGATGCCGCTCTTTGCCATGCCGACGATCAACGCTGTTTTTTGCTTTGCCATAAAAAATCCCCCTTACTCACTTACAGAACCAGAAAATCAAAAGCGCACCCGCGGATGCAATCGCGGTGATGACGCTGTACATCGAAACGATCCGCGTTTCGGGCGTACCGCCGAGCTCGAAGTGGTGGTGCAGCGGCGCCATGCGAAAGATTCGCTTTTTGCGCAGCTTATACGAGCCGACCTGCAAAATGACCGACACCGACGACGCGACGTACATGACCCCCATCAGCGGCAGCAGCAGCGACGTGCGGGTGAGAAGAGCCATGCCCGCGACCGCGCCGCCGAGCGTGAACGCGCCGAGATCGCCCATAAAGACCTTGGCGGGATACGTGTTGTGGATCAGAAATCCGAGGCATGCGCCTGCCGTTGCAAACGCGAACACCGACATGCCCGACAGACCGCCGTTCAGCGCCGAAGCAGCCAGCGCGGCTTCCGCGTCGAGCGACGCGGTGCTTTGGGACAGCACGCCGAGGATCAGCATTGCCCCGACGCCGAGCGAATAGATCGAGGTGACCGAGCTCGCGAGACCGTCCAGTCCGTCGATCAGATTGACCGAATTGACCGTGCCGATGATGACGAACATGGCGAACGGGATGTAGAATACGCCGAGATCGGCCATATCCAGCCAGATCGTGCCGCCCACCAGCGGGTGGAAATACAGAATCAGCGCAAAGATCAGCGCCAGCACAAACTGTGCCGCGATCTTCTGCCATGCCCGAAGCCCCAGCGAACGCTTCTTCATGATCTTGATGAAGTCGTCCAAGAACCCGATCAGCCCGAACAGTACCGCCATCAAAAGCGCGACGATTGCGAGCGAATAGCTCTTATGCGCAAAGATCAGCGTCGCAAGCAGCATCGCAAGCAGGATGATGACGCCGCCCATCGTGGGCGTGTTCTGCTTTTTGAGATGCGTTTTCGGTCCGTCGTCGCGCACGTTCTGCCCGAACTTGAGCCGGTGCAGCACGGGGATCAGAAGCGGACCTAAAAGCGCCGCCGCTCCGAACGCCGTGATCAGCGCCAGAAGCGAGTTTGCAACAATGGTATCCATACTCAGCCCTTCAAAAGCTCTTCCACAATCTCACGATCGTCGAAATGATGCTTGACGCCGTTGATTTCCTGATAGTTCTCGTGGCCCTTGCCCGCGATGACGAGGATGTCGTCCGGCTCGAGGATCGACAGCGCATAGGCGATCGCCTCTTTCCGGCTGACGATTGAGACGTACGGCGTTCCGCTCTTCTGCACGCCGAGCTCGACGGCGCGGACGATCTCGTCCGGGTTTTCGGTGCGCGGGTTGTCGCTGGTCACCACGACAAAAT
>CALFIV010000020.1 GCA_937877295.1 uncultured Clostridia bacterium | reverse complement strand
GCTGCGATCGACCTTGGACGGATCCTTACCGGAAAACGCACCGCCGCCGTGACGGGCATAGCCGCCGTAGGTATCGCACATCAGCTTGCGTCCGGTGACTCCCGTATCGGCAGCGGGTCCGCCGAGCACGAAACGCCCGGTCGGATTGATCAGATAGCGCGTTTGCGCATCCACCATCTCCCGCGGCAGCAGCGGCAGGATCACCTCGTCCATCAGCGTAAACCTCAGTTCTTCGATCGAAACGTCCTCCGAATGCTGCGCAGAGAGCACGACGGTATCGATCCGTTTCGGTACACCGTTTTCGTATTCCAGCGTCACCTGCGCTTTGCCGTCGGGACGCAGATACGGGATTGTGTGCATCTTGCGTACATACGCAAGCCGCTTGCAAAGCGCGGTTGCAAGAAGGAATCCCAAAGGCATAAGTGCTTTTGTCTCGCTGCACGCATAGCCATAGACGATGCCCTGATCGCCCGCGCCTTGTTCACGCGCGTTTTTACGGTTCACGCCCTGCGCAATGTCCGGCGACTGCTCGTGCAGATCCATGACGACCGCACATTCCATGTCCGAAAAGCCGCACCCCGGCTCCGTATAGCCGATCCGTTTGACCGTTTCGCGCACCACTTTGGTGTAGCCGGGCGTGTGCTTTGCGCTGATCTCGCCCATCACTTGCACCTTATTTGTTGTTGCGGCGACCTCGCAGGCAACATGTGCGTCGGGATCGACAGCGAGTGTCGCATCCAGAATGGCGTCCGCGATCCGGTCGCACACCTTATCGGGATGTCCTTCGCATACCGCCTCCGAAGTAAAATGAACCGACATATATCATTCCTCCTATCTGCGTCTATCTATACATGCTTGACCGTTTCACGATCCGCTATATGATAACAATACCCGATCAATCTAAACTCAAAGTAAACAAAAAGTCGCCGGATAAGGACTCGAGGATCAGGAACCAGGCGACTTTTTGCCGCGCGCGAAATGCGCGATTGTTGGGAGGGAACTTGTTTACTTATTGTTGATACAGCTTTCGCTTATGCGAATGCTTTTCCGATTCATCGGTGGCTTCCCAAAGCTCGTTTGCGGTCACTGCCCATGCTGCGGCGGTTTTTTCCGTCTTTGCCGTTAATTCCTCGGCACTTTCCGGCGCAAGGAAATCCGTGGAGTGTGCATCTGCGTTCTTTACCATTTCGCGCAGTTTTTCGGGATTATCGAGCATCGGACATGGGCGCAGCATGTTTTCGTTGAAGGGCTGATTCTTTCGATACTCCATAAACAATGGACTCTGCAGCGCTTCCAAAAGCGTATGTTCCTTGATATTGACGTTGCTGTAATGGATGAATGCGCACGGTTCCACGTCGCCGTTGGCGTTGATATGCAGATAATGTCGTCCGCCCGCGATACAGCCGAGGACATATTCGCCGTCATTCCAGAAATCGAGCAGGAAACAAGGCTTTGTTTTGCGCCATTCACGCATTCTGCGATACATAAATGCGCGTTGGTCTGCTGTTGCCATCAGCTCCGGTACAGCATCTTTTCCGACCGGAATATAGGTGAAGTACCAACCGAATAAACACCCTTTTTCAATCATCAGATCCACAAACGCATCCGAACCGATCGTATCGAGATTCTTACTTGTGTAGCAGGCAGAGAAGCCGAAAATCACGCCCTTCTCCCGCAGGATATCCATTGCGCGAATGACCGACTGATACGTTCCCTTGCCTCTGCGAAAATCGGTGTCCTCTTCGCTGCCCTCGATGGAGAATGCCAAAGCGAAGTTCCCGACCCGTTTCAGCTCATCTGCAAACGCTTCGTCTACAAGCGTTCCGTTTGTAAAAGCGAGAAAAGCACAATCGGGGTGTGATTCGGCGAGACGGATCAGGTCTCTCTTTCGCATGGTTGGCTCGCCGCCGGAGAAGATATAGGTGTAAGTGCCGAGCTCCGTTCCTTCGTTGATGATACGATCAAGCGTTTCATAGGTCAGGAAGGTATTCTTACCATATTCCGCTGCCCAACAGCCGGTGCAATGCAGATTACAGGCTGCAGTAGGGTCCATCAGCACTGCCCACGGAATATTACAATCATATTTTTGGATGCTTTCCTCCCGTATATGTGCGCTCGCAACTGCAGAATGGAAACCGAGCGCCATCATCATGCTCTCCAGCACATCGGGATCTGTGTTTCGGATCAAATTGTGAATCATAATATTCCAGTTGTTTTCCGGATCTTCAAGACTTTTGCGAATCGCGGCATAGGAACTGCTGTTAAAGCCTTTCCGATCCGCTTTTTCAACCAGCGAAAGAATCTTCGGGATGTTTTTATCCGGATCTTTGATGGCGGCTCGGACGGCGCGGCGAACGACAGTACGATTCACAAGATTATTTTTCATGCGCTGCCTCCTTTGTGTTCGATAAAAATATTTTACAAAGGATTTCTAAACCGAAACGAAACTATTATGATAAATGATAAAAAAACACCGACCGCGGGTTTGAAGGGCGGTCGATGGTTCTTGCTGCGTTCAACGCATTTAAAAGAAAGAGATTGTTGCGTAAATAAATCAGCGAATTTTTAAGACAGGTTCTGTAATAAGTAATCACAAAACTTCTCGTCATTTATCCTTCGCGATACCGTTCCATCATCGAGTGGAAGAGCTCCTTTGTGGACGGCGGCGTGTAGGTAACCGCATTCGCGCCGGCTTCGATCGTGATGCGGATCAGCTCTTCCGTGTTTCCGCCGGACGCAATGATCGGCACATCGGGAAATGCCTCGCGAATCTTTCGCACGAGCTGCGGTGTGCCGAGACCGCCGGCAACGTTCAGGATGGAAGCTCCGGAATCAAGCCGTTTTTGAATATCGGTGTTTTCGTTTGTGACGGTTATAATGACCGGGATATCGACGGACATCGCTACAGCAGCGATATTCAGATCGGAGATGGGCGCATTCAGCACAACGCCCATGGCGCCCTGACTTTCCACATCCTTGGCAAGCCCGACCGTTCGAAGTCCTTTCGTTGTTCCACCGCCGACCCCGCAGAATACCGGCACATAGGACCCCTTAATAATAGCATCGGAGATTGCTTGCTGCGGCGTAAACGGGTAGACGCAGAACACCGCGTCGGCGTCGCAGTTTCTGATGATCGCAAGATCGGTCGTAAAGACGAAGGATTTCAAACGTCGCCCATTAATCACGATACCGGAAGCGGCATAAGCGGATTCCGGGATGCGCAATATACCGTGGCGCAGTCGGCTTTGCACAGTTGGAATCGAAGGACGGTCAGTTTCCATAGACACTCTCCTTTTAATACATTTTGATTGAACATATCATGCGGCGATAACATACTTCGATTTTCATGGTTCTTTCTTATACGTTGTTATTTTCCGGGTCGGATTGCAGCGGAAGGACAACGGTAAACGTGGTTTTCCCTTCACTGCAATGCACCGTGATTTCTCCGTTATGCAGTTCAATAATCTTTTTTACGACGGCCAGACCGACACCGTTTCCTTCAGTAGAATGCGATTCATCCGCCTGATAGAATTTTATGAATATCTTATCCATGCTTTCCGCGGGGATCGCATCACCGATATTGGAAACGAAAATCGATATTCTGTCGGCGCTTCTATTGATCTGAATATCGATAATACCGTATTCCGGCGAAAACTTGATCGCGTTGTCGAACAGATTGATCCAAACCTGTTCCAGCAAATCCGCATTGCCGCTTGCAAAGAATTCCTCGCTCGGAAGCAGCAGATCGATGTGTTTACGCGTCCATTTTCCTTCGAGCATCAACGCTGCTACACGAATCTGCTCTGACAGGTTGAAATGCTCGATATTTGTCAGAATACTCTGATTTTCGACATTTGTCAGATTCAGAATGTTTGTTGCCAACTGAGACAGGCGAACGGATTCCTCCTCGATCGCGTCCAGATATTCGGTCCTTTTTTCTTCCGAAAGGTTGCTCCTTTTTAACAATCTGGCAAATCCTGTAATCGATACGATCGGCGTCTTGAATTCATGCGAGAAATTATTGATGAAGTCCGAACGTAACAGCTCTGTCTGCTCCAGCTCCGACGCCATTTTGTTGAAGCTGTCTGTTAACTCAACAACGGCAGGATGACGCGAAAGCAGACCCCGAAACTGCAGGCGCGTGGAGTAATCGCCCTCCGAAAGATGTTTGATTGAATTTAGGATTTTATTGATCGGCTTCAGAGGGATGCGCATCGAAATAAATGTGAAAATGCCGCCAATCAGTATGCTCCACAGCACCAGATTCAAAAGCAGCTTGCCTCCGTTCAACGGAGTACTGCCAAGCTGCAACATTCCTCGGTCGACCAAAATCCAAATTATAATACTCACAATCAGTGCCGTCACAATCAGAAGCGCAAGAACAGCCCCTGCAGACAACAGCAGCAGCGAAAGGCGTTGCTTACGTTCCTTTGTGCTGAGCTTCATACCTTTTTCACCGCCTTGTATCCGAGTCCACGCACCGATTCGATCTCAAATTCCGTCCATCCCTCAAAGCGTTTGCGCAAGCGACCGATATGGACTGTCACGGTTTCCCATCCGGTATTGCTCTCAGCTCCCCAGATTTCATCCATCAACTGAATCCTTGTAAATATTTTCCCCGGATAGGATAGCAATTTATACAGCAACAGAAACTCTTTTTGCGGAAGCGCTTGCGTTTTGTCTCCCTTGGTAACGGTCATGCTGTCGTAATCAAGCGTAACCTCGCCGATCTCGATCTTCCGCTCGCTTGCAATTTTCGCCCTGCGCAGCAGTGCTCTAATGCGTAAAAGCAATTCCATCTCGTCGATCGGTTTGGTCATATAATCGTCCGTTCCGACGAGGAACCCTTTGTGACGATCCGCCGGAAGCTGTTTGGCTGATACCATCAAAACAGGGAGCTCGCTGTTGTTTTTTCGTAAGGTCTCCGTAAATTCATATCCGTCCATGTTTGGCATCATAATATCAAGAACGACAAGATCGATGTACGCCCGATCCATGACGGCAAGCGCATCTTCGCCGTTTGCGGCCGTCGAAACGGTATAATTTTCCGCTTCCAGCACTGCCTGCAGATACTTTCGCGTGTTTTTATCATCATCTACAACAAGGATATGAAACATGTTGATACTCCTTTGAGCCATGTGGCATGCATCTTTGCACGTCTCAATAAGCATAACGTAGGATTCTAAACTCAAAAGAAACTGATGTATTTACGGCTGTTCAATCATGAAAGCAGCTTCTTTTGCCTGCTTATTTTGTCGATCTCAGCATCGATACGACGAAAAAAACCTTTTCAAGATGATTTTTGTCAATCGCCGCGCCGCTGAAAATAAGAATCGCTTTCTTACTGAATTCTTTTTTCGCATAGCGTTCGGTCAAATATGTCAGAAAATCATCGTTTAACGTATTTTGCTCAGGATCGAAGCTGTTGTACAGCTCGCTTTCATCCGCTATTTAATGTCAAACGTGTTCAGCTGTTTGCTTTGAGTCCTCCTTGATGCTCTGACTGTGGTGTTCACGATCCCTATACATCAACAATCTTTGCCGAAAGTTTGGATCAATCGCATCGATTCGCGCAATAATATCTTCAGACAATTCGGAACACAGCGCTGCCATCTCGGCAACGTTTTCATTCATTCCGTTGAAAAACCAGTCGAGTATGATGCTCCGAATCATGCCTGCACATCCAAACACCAGATATCTGATTCTTAAATTGATTTCCGGGTAATGCTCCTTGACATATTCATTGATGCGGATCAACTCCTTGCTCGACAGCTGCGAATCCAAAAGCATACGGAAGCTTTGGGAATCGTCTTTGATTCGCTGAAAAACCGATAAGTAAGTTTCATAACGCAATTCCTCTATGAAGGCTTCGGTCGTGAGGTGTACTAATTCTTTTTGAAGATTGGACGATAAAGCTGCCAGCACAGCTTCCTTGGAAGAGTAATTGTTGTAAAATGCGGTTCTGGAAACGCCTGCTAAATGAACGATCTCGCTGACGGTTATTTTTTGAAGATCTTTCGTTGCCATCAGGCGAATCAGCGCCGTCTGAATACATTCCTTTGTGAGTCTGTTGGATTCTTCATTGGATAAGCGCAACATATTGCGTTTTTCCATCTCTGACATTTCCTTTGACATTACAAAACATTCCATTTCTGTACAGGATAGTTAAAAGTCATAGATTGTGTTCAAGCCAAACCGCCGCAGATTGACATCATAGGCTCGCAGATATACAATAATAATGCCATTACATTTGTAAAGGCATTATAGCAGTTGCTGCCTGAGCTTGTCAAGTTAAGATACTGCATCTTGTTTTTACACAAGAAACAGCAGGAATACCAATGTTGATCTTCCCTGTTGAAACAGCATCCGGCGTGTTTGGCAACTCGAACGAAACGGGGACAGTCGCTCATGAATGAAGGTTAAAATGCGATTGCCGTAAACCTCAGTAATCATGCGTATAACACCTGAATATCATGATTTCCGGTATTGTTCATTGGCTCAATCTGTTTAAAGAATCAAAGAAATATCAGATTTTGCAAGGAGAACCCATGTGCCATTCATCCAAAACGAATGAAACCTACCAAATCATTACCGACGCGACGGCGGATCTGACCGCCGATTTTATGGTCGGCTTGCCCGAGGTCGTCATGATCCCGATGCCGGTGCGCGTCGGAGATCGGGATTACACCTACGGTCCCGGCGGCGATATCAGCGCTGCACAGTTCTACGCCTATCAGCGGAGCGGACTGTTTGCCTCCACCGCGGGCGTCAACCCCTATACCTACGCAAGCTTCTTTGAACCGATTCTGCAGCAGGGAAAGGACGTTCTGTACCTCGGTTTTTCCTCGGGGCTGTCCGGCATGATCCAATCGGCGATACTGTGCGCGGACGAGCTTGCAGAGCAGTATCCGGGACGCAGAATCGTCTGCATCGATACGCTGAGCGCGTCGATCGGTGAAGGGTTCTTGGTGCGCGAGACGGCACGAATGCAGGCAAGCGGACTGTCGCTGGACGAGTTGACCGAATGGGTCTACGCAAATTGCCTGCGCGTCTGCCATTGGTTTACGGTCGATTCGTTCGATCATCTGCTGCACGGAGGGCGCATCCACGCCGTTGCGGCAGCCGCGGGCAACGCCCTGCAGATCAAGCCCTTTCTGCGCGTTGACGAGGACGGACGGCTGAAAGTCGTGTCTATGCTGCGTGGACAGAGACGGGCAAGGCTTGCCATGATTGAAAAGATGGCGATGAAGTGGCAGCCGGAGCTTGGCGACCTTGTCGTCGTCGGACACGGCGGCAATTTGGAGAGCGCCGAGCGTCTGAAACAAATGGTGCAGGAGCGCTTTCCGAAAGCCGACATACAC
>CALFIV010000019.1 GCA_937877295.1 uncultured Clostridia bacterium | reverse complement strand
CCAGCGCGTTCAGAGCGTTCCGGCAGTCGCCGTTTGAGAGCGCGATGAACGTTTCGTATGCATCTTCGTCAAGCGAGACGCTGCGGTCGCCGAAGCCGTTTTGGCTATCGGAGAGCGCCTGATCGATGGCGGTTCGAATATCAGTCGGTTTCAGCGGATAAAACTGAAATACGCGGCAGCGCGAGACGATTGCGCTCGTCATGGACACCATCGGGTTTTCGGTGGTAGAGCCGATAAACCGGATCGTACCGTTTTCCAGAGCGGGCAGCAGCGCGTCGGACTGCGCTTTCGACCAGCGGTGACATTCGTCAAGCAGGAGATAGGTCGGACGCCCGTGCAGTCTGAGCTCGTCCGCGGCGTTGTCGATGACGCTGCGCAATTCCTTCACGCCGCTCGATACCGCGTTCATGCGCACAAAGCTTGCGCCGGTCGTCTCGGCGATGATGTTGGCAAGCGTCGTTTTGCCCGTGCCGGGCGGGCCGAAGAAGATGGAGGACCACAGCGTGTCCGCAAGGATTGCGCGCCGCAGTAGCCGTCCCGGACCGACGATGTGTTCCTGACCGATGAAGCCGTCCAAGGTATGCGGACGCATGCGGTCTGCAAGCGGGGCTTGTTTCTTGGCAGAAGCCGAAAATAAATCTGTTTTTTCCATGTTTGTATTATAACATGCTTGCAATCGAAAGAAAAGCGTTGTATAATATTTCGGTTCAATTTTTGTAATCATTGCGAGAAATCGAAAGAAAGAAGGCAGTTATGAATATTCGCAACGTTGCGATCATCGCACACGTCGACCACGGCAAGACAACGCTCGTGGATCAACTTTTGAAGGACGCCGGCGCATTGCGCCGCAGCGAACAGGGTACGGAACGCATCATGGACAGCGGCGATCTCGAACGCGAGCGCGGCATCACGATTCTGTCCAAAAACACCGCGGTCACCTACGGCGATACGCGCATCAACATCGTCGACACGCCGGGTCATGCCGATTTCGGCGGCGAGGTTGAGCGCATCCTGCAGATGGTCGACGGCGTACTGCTTTTGATCGACGCATTCGAGGGCTGCATGCCGCAGACGCGTTTTGTGCTGCGCAAGGCATTGGAACTCAACAAAAAGGCGGTCGTCGTGGTCAACAAGGTCGACCGCCCCGAAGCGCGCCCCTACGAGGTCGTGGACGAAGCGTTGGAGCTCTTTATCGAGCTCGGCGCAACGGATGAGCAATTGGATTTCCCGATCGTCTATGCGTCGGCACGCAACGGCATGTCCGGCTATGAGCCCGATCAGATGGAAAACAACATGCAGGCGGTGTTCGATACGATTCTCAAGGAGATCCCGTCTCCGTCGACCGACACCGAAGCGCCGCTGCAAATCCTGTTCTCGACGATCGACTATGACGATTATGTGGGCAAGATCGGCATCGGCCGCATCGAGCGCGGCGTCGCCCGGCGCGGACAGATCATCACGCTGTGCGGCGGACAGGAGAATCGCCGCCGCGACACCAAGATCACGCGGCTGTATAATTTCGAAGGTCTGCAGCGTGTCGAAGTCGAGGAAGCGCAGGCAGGCGACATCGTATGCTACAGCGGACATGTAGGAATCTGCATCGGCGGCGGTCAGATTGTTCATGCAAGCACCCCGGCGACCGGAATCAAGGTTTCCAGTGCGTATTACCGCGATATTCTGGCGGTAAGACGAATCTTCTAAAAAGACGGATATATAGTAAGCGTATTTATTTCATACGCCTGCTGTAATATCAATGATATTGCAAGGACAAATGCCCGGGAACATCGCTTCCCGGGTTTTTTGTTT
>CALFIV010000018.1 GCA_937877295.1 uncultured Clostridia bacterium | reverse complement strand
TGGGGATGGTTGCGGTGATCGTCGTGATCTTACTGGCGGTCCTGATCAAATCGCCGCTGTTTGATCAAGGGACGGGAACGGAAAGCACGGGCGAACAGTCCCTGACAATTCTTGAAACGGCAGAGAAAACGGAAGCAGTCGAAGGCACGGAGAACGCGAAAGCAGTTGAAGACGCGGAGAACGCGACGGAAGAGAGTGCTTCCGGCGACGACGTGGCAGAAAACGCAACGCCTGCGCCTACGGAAAACCCAGAGCCGACCGCAACGCCGACGCCCACGCCGACGCCCACGCCGAAGCCGACGGCAAAGCCGAAGAAAACGGCAAAACCGACCGTAACGCCGACAGCTGCGCCAACCGTAGCCGCAACACCCGCGCCGACCAAAGCGCCGACTGCAGATTCGACCGTAGCAGCGACCGCAACGCCGACGACAGAGCCGACCGCAACACCGACAGTTGAGCCGACAGCAACCGCAACGCCCGCGCCGACCAGTCATTATGAGTGGCATTGTCTGGTCTGCGGCAAGGTGTTCTACAGCGAAGCGTCCTGTATGCAGGATCAGACGTACCATGCGGAGCATAACGAAGGCAGCGGATATAAGAAAATCTGGGTGAACGTCAATCCGTAAAGAAATGTAATCCTGTTTGCGGCGGCATAATACCGCCGCTTTTGTACGCAAAACGGAAAGAAGGGGGATGCAGGGGGTGCATTCGGGCAAGCAAAACAAGGCGGCAGCAGCGCTGCTGCAGTTTGCGCAAAAAAACATTGTGATGCTGATCGCGCTTTTTGCGGCGATCGTTACAATGTTCTTTGTACCCATCGACCGCGAATACCTCGGCTACTTCGATTTTCGTACGCTGACGTGTCTGTTCTGCGTTCTCGCTGTGGTCTGTGCGCTTGGCAACGAATTCTTCTTTTATACGCTTGCGCGCAAGGTCGTTGTGCTCTTCAAGACGACGCGTATGAGCGTGCTCGCACTGGTCTACATCACGTTTATCGGCTCGATGCTGATCGCCAACGACATGGCGCTGCTGACATTTCTGCCGCTTGGATATTTTGTTCTGCATACGACAAAAAAAGAGAAATACATGGCGTTCACGTTCATCATGCAAAACATCGCCGCGAACCCCGGCGGCATGCTGACGCCGTTCGGCAATCCGCAGAACCTGTATCTCTACACTAAGTTTCAGATTCCGACCGGCGAGTTCATGCAGATTATGGCGCTGCCGTTCGTGTTTGCCGTGGCACTGATTACGCTGTGCTGTCTGATCTTTGTGAAAGCAGAACCTTTGGAACTGCACGATATGGAGATGAAGCTCAACCGCAAGCGCATCGCGCTGTATCTCGTGCTGTTCGCTCTGTCGATCGCGATCGTATTCCGCAGCATTCCCTATTGGATCGGGCTGATCGTGATTCCACTGACACTTCTGATCTTCGACCGCAAAGCGCTGAAGCACGTCGATTATCCGTTGCTGTTCACGTTTGTGTTCTTCTTCATCTTTGCCGGCAACATGGCGCGCATCGGCGTGATTCGTTCGTTCTTCTCGTCGCTGCTGAAATGGGACACGTTTCTGGTCAGTACGGCGTCGTGCCAGTTCATCAGCAACGTGCCGAGCGCGATCCTGCTGTCGCAGTTCACGACGCGTTATGCCGACCTGCTGCTCGGCGTCAACATCGGCGGCGTCGGCTCGCTGATCGCGTCGCTTGCAAGTCTCATCACGCTGCGCACGTATTCGGCGCATTTTCCGGACAAAACGCTTCGCTACATCGGGCTGTTTTCCACGATCAATTTTGCGTTCCTGTTTTTGCTGATCGGCTTTGTTCTGCTGCTCCGGCTCTTTTGAAACCAAACCCCTTGCTGCGTGCAAGGGGTTCTCTTGTATTATTGGATACCGATGCGGCTGACCGGCTTGATCCAGTTGCCTTTTCGGTAGTGGATCAGATAGATGATATTGTTCGCAAGATCGGTACAAAGCTGCATCGTGATGAAGGTCGTGACGAACGGAAGCTTCAGCACGAGGCCGAGCAGCGCCGCGATCGGAATGGCAACGAGATACTGCACCGACAGGTCGACGATGAACCCGATGCGCGTGTCGCCACCCGCGCGAAAGATACCGACCACGGAAATGTACGGGATGTTACGGAAGCCGATCTCAAAGGCGAACATCAGCAGCAGCGCACGGGCAACCGTCTTGGAGGTCTCTTCGATCCGAAACAGATCGACGACCGGCCCGCGCAGAACGAGCACGACCGCACCGAGCGCAAGCCCCATGATCGGCGTCAACACAAGAAACGCGTTTGCGATCCACTTTGCACCGGGCTCATCGCCTGCGCCGATGTGCTTGCCGACCAGGATGTTGCACGCATGACAGACGCCGACGAAGAAGACGAACACAAGGTTTTCGATGGTGCGGACCGTCGACAGCCCCGCGTAGTTTTCCGCGCCCATATGTCCGAAGATTGTGTTGATGACCACGACCGACAACGACCACAGCGTTTCATTGAGAAACGCGGGCAGCGAGCGCTTCCAGAAGGGCAGAAAGAAGCCCTTGAGCCGGAACACGGAGCGGATCGGCGCGATCAGGATATTGCGTCGGATCAGAGAAATGACGAGCACGATCAGAGGACCGGAGGCGGAGCTGATCGTCGTTGCGATGCCCGCGCCCCGTGCGCCGAGCGCGGGGAATCCGAAGTGCCCGAAGATGAGGACGAAATTCAGCAGCGCATTCAGTCCGGCCGCTGTGCCGCTTGCAATCAGGGGCAGACGTACGTGCTCCGTCGAGCGTAGAACGGTCGACAGGATCGAGTTCACAACGATGAAGAAATACGAAAACGCGGCGACGGACAGGTACGAAGCGCCGATTTCGCGCAGCGACGGATCGTCGGTGAGGATGCGCATGATCGTATCGGGAAAGCACAGCGAGACCGTCATGGCAAGCAGACCGATCGGCACGAGCGACACGAGCGCGCAGCCAATGACGCGCCGGATGCCGTCGATATTGTTCGCTCCGTGATACTGCGCGATAAAGACCGCGCAGCCGCTGGATACGCCGAACGAGATCAGATCGACAAAAAACGACATCTGGCTTGCAAGGTCGACTGCCGCCAGCGCATCGCCGTTTAAGCTTCCGAGCATCAGCATATCGACGAGACGGAACGACGCCATTAAAAGGTTTTGCAGTGCGATCGGGATCGCAAGCGGCAGCATTTCTTTGAAAAAAGCCCTGCCGTACAGATTTTTCATACGAGTCTCCTTCGGGTCAGATCACATCGATCGCCGCGCACAGCGCACGGACAAAATCGGCCGGCGGCAGGGAATCGGTCATGCGCGGAACGTGCAAAAACGCCGCGCGCGTATCGCTGCCGTCAAAGCGGTGCAGCAGCGAATAGAGAAGGTCGTTGCAGACGTACGTCCCTGCGGAATAGCTTACGGCGGCGGGCAGTCCCGCGCGTTGGATTGCTTCGGCCATTGCGCGAATCGGCAGCGTTGAGAAATACGCGGCAGGCGCGTCAGGGACAATCGGTTCGCCGGCGGGCTGCTTGCCCGCGTTGTCGGGAATGCGCGCGTCACGCACGTTGACGCCGATCGCCTCCGGCGTAAACGCGCTGCGGTTTGCGGCAAGCCCCACGCAGAGGATCGCGTCCGCGCCGACCGCTTCCGCCGCTTCGATCGCAAGCCGTGCCGCGCGATCAAACTCCACAGGCAGCAGACACTTCTCAAGCCGATACCCGCCTAAGACGTCTGGAAGCGCTTTGACCGCTTCCCACGAGGGGTTGACGGGATCGCCGCCGAAAGGCGCAAAGCCGGTTACCAGCAGCGTTTTCGATTCCATAGGGCAGCCTCCGAGCATGTATGATGATGGCATTGTACCATGGATCATATATGCAGTCAAATGGCATGGTTCGCCGGTTTTTTTATATTTTTTCATCCCGTATACAAACGTGATTTCGTGTGTTACAATGACGGTGGATTCGTGTACCCGAATCACAGTATTGCAAGTGTTTGGAGGTCTCTCATGGCAAAAACCGCACAGGACATTATCGCGCTCATCAAGGAACAGGATGTGCAGATGGTCGACTTCAAGATCGTCGACATCGACGGTCAGTTCCGTCACGTCACCATTCCCGCTACAAACTTCAATGAAGACACCATGATCAACGGCATCGGCTTCGATGCGTCCAACTACGGCTACGCAGTCGTGGAAAAGAGCGACATGGTCTATATCCCCGATCTCGATACTGCCATGATCGACCCGTTCTGCAGCGTCAAGACGCTTTCCATGATCGGCAATGCGATGATCATCGACTATCCGCAAAACCGTCCGCTCGCGCAGTACCCGCGCAACATCGTGCAGGCTGCCGTGCAGTACATGAAGGACACCGGAATTGCGGACGAGATGAAGATCCTGCCGGAGTTTGAGTTCTATCTGTTCGATCAGGTCGGCTGGAAGGTCGATCACAACGCAATTGCGGCATTCCTCGATGCAGATCAGGCGTATTGGAACAGTGAGACCGAGGGCCGCGGCTGCGTCGTTCCGTTCCAGAAGCATTATCATGTGGCAAAGCCTTTGGACAGAACGTACGAGTGCCGCAGCGAGATGTGCCTCGAGATTGAAAAAGCCGGCATTCCCGTGAAGTATCACCATCCCGAAGTCGGCGGCGCAGGTCAGTTTGAGATCGAACCGCTGCTCGGCGAGATGACAAAGATGGCGGACGGCAGTATGATGATCAAGTACATCATCCGCAACACCGCTGAAAAGTTCGGCCTTTCCGCAACGCTGATGCCAAAGCCTGTCTACGGCGAAGCAGGCAGTGGCATGCACGTACATATGGTGTTGTATAAGAACGGCGAGCCGGTCTTCTCCGACGACAACGGCTATTCGCATCTTTCCAAGGAAGCGCATTGGTTCATGGGCGGACTTTTAAAGCACATCGCGTCGCTGTGCGCGATCACCAATCCGTCGACCAACTCCTTCAAGCGCCTTGTTCCGGGCTTCGAAGCGCCGGTCACCGTCGGCTATGCGACCAGCAACCGCAGCGCGGTTATCCGCATCCCGGCATATGCGAAGTCCCCGATGCTCCGCCGCTTCGAGCTCAGAAATCCGGACGGCACGTGCAACCCGTACTTCTGCTATGCGGCGATTTTGATGGCCGGCCTCGACGGCATCAAGCATCAGATCGACCCGCACGCCAATGGCTGGGGTCCCTACGATATGAACCTCTTTGAGCTGCCGGAGGAGGAAAAGGCAAAGCTGCATCATCTGCCCACCTCGCTCGATCAGGCGCTTAACGCTTTGGAAGCGGATCACGACTATCTCACTGCGGGCGGCGTGTTCCCCGAAGAGCTCATCAAGAACCTCATCAAGCGCAAGCGCGCCGAGTGCCTCGAGCTGAGCAAGATCCCGCATCCGGCGGAGTTTGACAGATATTACAACATGTAATCAGTTGCCGCGATGCGGCATGAGGGGCAGTACACCACGATGAAAAAGACAGAGGCAACCGCGATCGAACAGGATGAAAAACGTGCGCAGCGCAAAAAAACGCTGATCGCCGTCATCTGTCTCTTGGCGATCATTGCATTCTTTGCGATCTTTGCGATCCCGATGGGGTTATCCAACACGATCAATACGCTGATGAATACGGCGTTTGATCTGCTGCTCAATACGGTGTTCTACATCATGGCACTTGCGGTCATCGCGGGTGCGCTGTCGGAGCTGATGAGCGAATTCGGCGTCGTCGGACTGATCAACAAAGTGCTTTCGCCGCTGATGAAGCCGCTGTTCGGTATGCCCGGCGCATCCGCGCTCGGCGTTGTGACCACGTATCTTTCCGATAATCCGGCGATTCTGACGCTTGCCAGCGACAACAAATTCCGCCGCTACTTCAAGGCGTATCAAGTCCCGGCGCTGACCAATCTCGGTACGTCGTTTGGCATGGGACTCATCGTTACAAGCTTTATGCTTGCGTTTTCGAAGAGCCTCGGCGGCGGCGTGATCTGGGCGGCGCTGTGCGGAAATCTCGGCACGGTGGTCGGCGCGATCATTTCGACGCGGCTGATGCTTGTCTTCATGAAACGACAGTTTCCGAAGGATGAACCGGCGGTGTTCGAGGCGGAGGTCGAAAACAACGACGGACGCGACGAAAAGCCGCACGGCGTTCTGCATGTGCTTAACGCCCTGATGGACGGCGGCAAGAAGGGGGTGGACCTCGGGCTTG
>CALFIV010000017.1 GCA_937877295.1 uncultured Clostridia bacterium | reverse complement strand
ATGAGATGGAAAAGGTGCTGAACATCGTCACAGTCGGCAGAAGCGCCAGAAACGCCGCGGCACAAAAGACGCGTCAGCCGCTTGCCAAGATGTATGTGCAGGGGATCGCGCTTTCCGAACGTGCGGCTGCAATCGTCACGGAAGAGCTGAACGTCAAGGAGATTGCGTTCATCGAGAACGCCGACTCCTTAATGAGCTACAAGGTCAAGCCCCAACTGCGCACCCTCGGTCCGCGCTATGGGAAGCTGCTCGGAAAGATCAGTGCGCATCTCAACGAAAACGGCGACGCGATCGTGCGCGCACATCATGCGGGCAAGGACTACCGCTTTGAGCTGGACGGCACGGAGGTCGTGCTCTCGGCGGACGACGTGCTGGTTTCGACGCAGCAGAAGGAAGGTCTCGTTTCCGAACAGGGCAACGGCGTGACCGTTGTACTCGACACGAACCTGACGCCGGAGCTGATTGAGGAAGGCGTCGTTCGCGAGCTCGTTTCGAAGATCCAGACGATGCGTAAGGAAGCGGGCTTCGAGGTGGCGGACCACATCCGCATCGGCTTTGCGGGCGGCAGTCGCGCAGCCGAAGCTTTGCAGACAAACGCGGCGTCCGTCATGGCGGACACGCTGGCCGAATCCGTCGAAGAGGGCGTATTCGGGTACACCAAGGAATGGGATCTGAACGGCGACAGAATCACGCTGTCGGTCGAGAAACGATAATGCTTCATTCCTTCATTTTCATTCTTTAGTTGATTTGACACACCTGCGCGAACACCGAAAGGGGGAACACCGATGCGCGTACTCATCGTGGAGGATGAGCGGAACTTGGCGGAAACGCTCAAGGCGATGCTCAAGGAAAGCCGATTCGACAGCGACGTCTGTACGGACGGGGAACTGGGGCTCGAGTATGCCCAAAAAGGAACATATGATCTGATCATCCTCGACGTGATGCTGCCGAAGGTCAACGGCTTTACGATCGTGGAGCGGCTGCGCAATGAAGGCAACGCGACGCCGATTTTGGTGCTGACGGCGCGTTCGAGCGTTGAGGATTATGTGCACGGGCTGGATCTCGGCGCGGACTACTATCTGACCAAGCCGTTCGAGATGAAAGAGCTGCTTGCCTGCGTACGCGCGCTGACCCGCCGCCACGGTGCGGTCGTAATGGATACGCTGCGCTTCGGCGACCTCGTGCTGAATCAATCGACCTGCGAGCTTGCGTGTGCGGACCGTTCGATCCGGCTCGGCAAGAAGGAGCTTTCGATCATGCATCTTTTGATGACGAACGGAAACGTCGTGGTGTCGAAGGAGCAGATCCTGCATAACGCGTGGGGCGTCGCGTCCGAAGCCGAGGACAACAATGTCGAGGTCTATATCTCGTTTTTGCGTAAGAAGCTGCGGTTTCTGCATACGACCACGCAGATTGAAACACTGCGCAAGTTCGGCTATAAGCTGCAGGAACAAAAGGCATGATTCGCGCGCTGCACCGGCGATTCCTGTGGAACGCGTTCGCCATCGCCTGCATTTTTCTGCTGGTCGTGATCGTCGTTGCGCTCGGCATGCTCGTCAATTATGTGGACGAGCGCCTTTCGGGCGCGCTGCACAGCACGCTGGAGCTTGCGCAGACCGAACCGCCGATGGACGGTACGCGAACGCGTCGGCCTTCTTATCTCATTGAGATTGCACAAAAAGAGCCAGATTCAGACGCGAACGCGCTGAAAGAAGGCGACGAAGCGGTATTCTTGCGTGGGAATCGGTCCGACTTTTCCGAAGAGGAGATCGCGTCTGCCGTCGATGAAATGCTCGACGCGCCTGTGCGCATCCGCACCATCCGGGAGATCAGGCTCTGCTATCTTGTCGACCGAAGCGGCGGCACGATCCGCATCGCAGCGATCGATTACGAGGGCTACAGTACGATCTTAAACCACATCTTCCTAGGCGGCGCACTGCTGTATGTCGCGATCGTCGTCGCACTGTTCCTGTATCTGAAGCTTGCCGAGATCCGGCTGCTGCGCCCCGCCGAACGCGCGTGGGCCAATCAGGAGCGCTTTGTGGAGGACGCCTCGCACGAGATGAAGACGCCGCTTGCGGTGATTCTTTCCAACGCCGAGCTCGGACGCAGCGAACAGACGGAGGAGACGGACCTGCGGTTTTCGATGATCCTCAGTGAAGCACAGCGCATGAAGCTGCTGATCACGCGGATGCTCGAGACGGCACGCATCGAAAACAACGCTGCAAAGCATCTGAACGACACGGTGTTCTCCTTGAGCGACGCGGTCACCGAATGCGCGCTGATGTTCGAAGAGCCTCTGTACGAAACGGGCGTTGCGCTCTCATACAAGGTGGAGGACGGCATGTATGTGCTGGCCGACGAAATGCTGCTGAAACAGGCGCTGCGCGCGCTGCTCGAAAACGCGGGCAAGTATACGCCCAAAGGAAATACAGTACAGGTCACGGCAAAGCGCCGATACCGCAGCGCCGTCATCACGGTCAAAAACACGGGCATCGGGCTGGATAAACGTGAGCGCGAAGCCATCTTTGAACGCTTCTACCGTGCGGACAAGGCGCGTACGCTCGAGGAGGGCAGCTACGGACTGGGGCTTTCGATTACAAAGAATCTCGTCGAGTCGATGAACGGCCGCATCCGCTGTGAGAGCGACGGCGAGACCTGCACGGCATTCGTGCTGACACTGCCGCTGACCCAAAAGAAATAAGCAGACGCGATCCCTGCTTTTTTTAATTTGCCGAGGAATAGATGAACCCCGCGGAAAAGCCGTCGGGGGAGAGGTGCAAAAGTTCCGATACCGTGACAAATTGATACCCGCGCGATTGAAGCTCCGGCACGATGCGCGCAAACGCGTCGGCCGTCTTTTTGGACTTGTCGTGGCAAAGGAGGATTGAGCCGTCCAGACCCTTTTTCAGCTCATCGACCTCCAGAACGGCGCGTTCGTAGATCTTGTCGGCCGTATAGCTGTCGTACGTGTCATGCGTGCTGCGCGTGTGATTGACGATCGCCATGTCCCATTCCTGCATCAGCGCCACGAGCGCCGTGCGCGTTGCGTCGCCCTTCTTGCCGTACTTGATATACGGCGGGCGAAACAGCCGGATCTTATAGCCGTAGCGCTCGTAGATCGCGTCGTTGACACTGCCGATCGCCTCGCGCATTTCGTCCGCAGTCAGCTCCTCAATGTTCGTGTGCCGCCATGTATGGTTGCCGATCTCACAGCCCAAGGACAGCATCCGCTTGATCTGCTGATCGCCCTTTTGGATGTTCTTGCCGATCAGAAAGAACGTGACGCGTGCGCTGTACTGCTCGCAGACGTCGAGAATCGGGTCGGTGTAGGTCGTGTTCGGTCCGTCGTCAAAGGTGAACGCCACCATCTTTGCTTCCGGATCGATCACCATCGTCGACATGCGCGCCATAATTGCGTCTTCGTCGGGGCAGTCGCCGTAGGCGCGCACATAGGCTTCGATCTCCGAAAGACGCTGCTCATCCCAAGACGGCTCGGGCGTCGCGCTCGGCGCAATCGTCTGGAGCGGCGTCGGGGCTGCAGAAGGAACGGGCGTGGGGGAGACCTCCGCCGAAACAGGTTCGGCCTCGGGCGCGGGGCGGCAGACACAGCTGCGCAGCAGCAGAATCGCAATGAGCGCAAGCAGAATCGCGACGGCGGCAAGGAACACCAGCCGCATCGGCGCGTGGATCACATATCGCTTTTTCTTCGATCTGCTCATGCGAAAAGGATAACACAAGCACGGAATCCTGTCAATTTTTGCCGCAAAAATGTGATTGACAAACGGGATGCTTGTGGTATAATGTCTCTATCTTTGAGGCGAATTCGGAAGCAGTAGCGTTTATCGGCTTCGGAAAGCGAG
>CALFIV010000016.1 GCA_937877295.1 uncultured Clostridia bacterium | reverse complement strand
CGATATTTATAATGAGTTATTTATCGTATACGTTAATGCTATAAGAAAGAATTCTGCGTAAGCGCAAAAAGCCCTCCCGTTGAGGGAGGGTGGATTGTCAGAACAGATCAGAACTCGGGCGGGGGAACGAGGTCGTCGTCACCGCGCATGGCGGCTTCACGCGCACGGCGCTTGGCTTCCGCGGCTTCGGCTTCTTTCTTGCGCTGTTCGTCAATCTGCGCGCGAATCTTTTGTTCAATCTCGTTGCAGACCTCGGGGTTGTCCTTCAGGAACAGGCGCGCGTTTTCACGGCCCTGCGCCATGCGCATATCGCCGTAGGAGAACCAGGAACCCGATTTGATGATGATGCGGCGGTCGATTGCCATATCGAGAATGCTGCCTTCCTTGGAGATACCCTCGCCGTAGAGCATGTCGAATTCTGCCATACGGAACGGCGGCGCGACTTTATTTTTCACGATCTTGACGCGGGTGCGCGAGCCGACCGCTTCGGTGCCGTTCTTGAGCGTTTCGATGCGGCGCACGTCCATGCGCACGGATGCGTAGAACTTCAGCGCCTTGCCGCCGGTCGTCGTTTCGGGATTTCCGAACATGACGCCGACTTTTTCACGAAGCTGGTTGATGAAGATCACGACGGTGTTGGTCTTTGCCACACAGCCGGTGAGCTTCCGGAGAGCCTGCGACATCAAGCGCGCCTGAAGACCTACGTGCGAATCGCCCATATCACCCTCAAGCTCTGCTTTCGGAACGAGCGCTGCAACGGAGTCGATGACGATGACGTCGATGGCACCGCTGCGTGCCAGCGCTTCCGCGATATCAAGCGCCTGTTCGCCGGTATCCGGTTGCGAGACATACAGATCGTCAATGACGACGCCGAGCTTTTCCGCATAGATGGGGTCGAGCGCATGCTCCGCATCGATAAACGCGGCGGTGCCGCTCATCTTCTGCGCCTGCGCAACGATGTGCAGCGCGATCGTGGTTTTACCGCTGGATTCCGGTCCGAAGATCTCGATGACACGGCCGCGCGGTACGCCGCCGACGCCGAGAGCCAGATCCAGATCAAGACAGCCGGTCGGGATCACGGAAACGGGAACGCGGGAAGCGTCGCCGAGCTTCATGATCGCGCCTTTGCCGAAGCTCTTTTCAATCTGACTGAGTGCAATTTCCAATGCTTTTTCTTTTTCCAACATGTCGTGTTCCTCACTTTCACATTCTTGCACGTTAATTGTATTATATCATCTGTCCGTTATTTCGTACAGAGTTTTCTGCGCAAAAGATCGAGCGCGTTGAGCATTGCCGAATGCCGGATGCGGTCGCGGTCGCCAAAGAGATTCAGTCGCTTGACGGTCGTGCCGTCCTCGCTTGCCAGCGCTACAAACACCGTACCGACAGGCTTGTCCGGCTCGCCGCCGTCCGGTCCGGCATAGCCGGTCGTAGATAGCGCAAAATCCGTGCCGGTAGCGCGCCGCGTGCCTTCCGCCATCTCGCGCGCACATTCCTCGGACACCGCACCCACGGTATCAAGCGTTTCCCTGCGGACGCCGAGACGGCGCATTTTTGCGTCGTTCGAATATGTCACGTCGCCTTCAATGAAGTAAGCTGAGCTGCCCGGATAGTTGATAAACGCA
>CALFIV010000015.1 GCA_937877295.1 uncultured Clostridia bacterium | reverse complement strand
TGGACGCGCAGTACCCAGTCGGCCATCGACTGAAAGATCTCCGGCCGTTTGTAGGCATAGTATTGCGTGTCCGAAAACCAGATCAGCGAAAACGGCTCGGATTTGACGGGCGGGACGAACGGCGTTGCGGTCGCGTGCGCATAGACGCTGTCCGGCGGAACGGTAGCTGCCGGCGACGGCGCGGTTGCCGCAGCAAGCGGCACAAAGACCTCCGTGATGTCATACATCGTCGGCGCAGGCGTCGGCGTGGGAGGAGCGGTCGGCGAAGGCGTCGGCACGGCGGTCGACGCGGCCGTCTCGGCGTAGACAACAATCTCCTCCTGCGCAAGCACCTCCTGCGGATACTTGGTTTTCTCGCGCTTGAAATAGAACAGAACGACGCAGATGAGCGACAGCAGGATCAGCCAGAGCGCCTGCAGAATGCGGGTTTGGTTCATAGGATCGCCTCCGATACACGATTTTGCGGCAGTTTAGCACGCGAAGATGATCGAATGGTGATTTCGACAAACAAAGTCCTCGGCGGTTCGGATTCGGAATCTCTCGCGCGAATCCGCAAAAAAGGTGCTTCCCATCCACGCCGATTTGTGGCATAATAAAATCGAAAGAAAACGGGCTGGCCGCATATGGACAGTCAAGGGGGTTTTTATGCAGGGAAGTATTGCCCGTCGGACGGAACAGTTCATCGAAAACCGCAGACGCATCGAAAAGATCTTCCGCATGTCCGCGCCGCAGACGGATTGTCTGTGCGCGCTTCTGCTGGGGCTGGACGATCGCGACGCGGATCTCGATTCGATCCGCCGCGGAAAGAAGATCCTGAAAAGGAACACCGGCATGTTCTCATCGTTCCGGGGCTTGGGCATGGCGCCGGCCGCAATCAAGATCGGCGAATACGAGGACGGCGAGCTGCGTCTGAATTTCGCAAAGGACAATCTGCGAAAGCTCAAGGCAGCGGGATTTGCGCCGACCGATTATCTCTGTCCCGCAGCGTTTCTGATGGCAAAGAGCCACGACCGTGCGGATACGGTCGCGCAAAAGGCGCATGAGCATTATCTTGAGATGCGGCATGCGCATCGCATTCTGACCGGCGGCGAGGACGTCATGTTTGCCGTGCTGTTCGCCATGTACGACGCCGACAAGACCGCGCTTGCGGTCAAAGCCGATGCGGCGATGGAGCTGCTGTCGCGCCGGTTCGGACGCACCAACGCGGCGCAGATGGCGAGCTTCGCAATCGCGCTGTCCGATCAGCCCGCCGAGAGCCTTGCGATTGAGACCGAACGCCTGTACGACGCGGTGCGCACAGCGGGCGAACGCAACCGTGAAATGCTCGACCTGCCGCTGCTTGCGTATCTTGCTTCGCTTGAAGTACCGACGAAGGAGACGGCGGAGCTGATCGCGGAGCTTTCCGCATACCTGCGCGAAAAGAAAGGGTTTTCTCCGATGCGCATCGGCAGAAGCCAGCGGCTCTTTTATGCGGCTGCGCTTGCGGCGATCGACGCGCTGCATGCCTCACCGCTCGATGCGGACGCCTTCGCGAAAAAGCGCGATCTGCTGCAAACCCTGCTTCTTACATGTATCCTGTTGTTCATCGTCGCTTCCATGGCGGCGGCAAATGTATAAGCAGAAAGGAAACGTATATGGAAAACAAGCTCAAGGAATATGCAAAGCTGTTGGTGGAAGTCGGCGTCAACATCCAAAAGGGTCAGACGCTGCTGCTGTTTGCGCCGGTCGATCATGCGCCGTTCGCACGTATGTGTGCGGACGTTGCGTATGAAAACGGCTGCCGCGAGGTCGTGATGATGTGGAACGACGATCATATGACGCGCGCCAAGTATCTCTATG
>CALFIV010000014.1 GCA_937877295.1 uncultured Clostridia bacterium | reverse complement strand
GTTCGCGGCAGCCGGCAAGCGCACCAAGAAGAAGGACCTCGGCCTGATGGCAATGTCCTACGGCTATGTGTACGTCGCAAAGGTCTGCATGGGCGCAGATCCGAACCAGCTCTTAAAGGCCGTCAATGAGGCGGAAGCGTATAACGGACCGTCCCTGATCATCGCATACGCGCCCTGCATCAACCACGGCATCAACATGGGCCACAGCCAGGAAGAAGCCAAGAAGGCAGTCGAAGCCGGTTACTGGCCGCTGTATCGGTACAACCCGGATCTCGCAAACGAGGGTAAGAACCCGTTCATGCTCGATTCGAAAGATCCGAAGAGCAGCTTCCGTGAGTTCATCATGGGCGAGACGCGCTACTCTGCGCTGACCAAGCAGTTCCCTGAGGTTGCCGACGAGCTGTTCACCCGTGCGGAAGTCGAAGCAAACGAGAAGATCGACTACTACAAGAAGCTGAATAACCTGTAAGAAACACACACCAACCCCCGCCGCGTATACGCGGCGGGGGTTGTAATATCGGAGGGACAGGAGCATGATTCGGAAAGCAGAAATGTGCGACGCGAAAACCGTCGTATCAGTTGCCGTCCGCCTTTGGCCGGATCACACGGTCAAAGAGATGGGGGAGGAATACCGCCGGCTGCTTGCCGATCCGGACTGCGCGGTCTTTCTGTCGGAGCAGGATGGCGAAGCGAACGGTTTTGCGCAATGTCAGCTGCGGCATGATTATGTGGAGGGCACAGAGACGAGCCCGGTCGGCTATCTCGAAGGAATCTACGTCAAAGAACCGTACCGGCACAAGAAGATCGCTTCTGCGCTGCTTGCAGCCTGCGAAGAATGGACGGGAGAGTGTGGCTGCACGGAGTTTGCAAGCGACTGCGAACTCCAAAACACGGACAGCCTTCGCTTTCATCTGCATTCCGGCTTCAAGGAAGCCAACCGTATCATCTGTTTCATCAAAAAACTCTGAAAAGCAAAGCGCCCCGCAAAGGTGGGGCAAATTAGGGATTAGCGTCCCGAAAAAATATCGGCATAGTTGGTTGGAAACGACCGGCTATGCCGATTCCCCTTTTATAAGCTCAAGGTCGGATTCCGGCGGATCGAAAACGCCTATGAAGTTCCATGCAATGTCGATCTGCTGAATTCTGTGTCCCTCAAAATTCACGGCCTGATGAACGTAGATTTTATCGACGAATTCCCGGATGATCGTGGGTGTCAATTCGGTGATCTCTGTTCTGCCGCGAACCATTTTCAGAAAGCTGTCAACGCCGTCCGACTTTGCCTTTGCTTCAGCCGCAAATCGTGTAGCTCGGCAATACGGGCTTTAAGCTCCGTCTGCTCCTGCTCGTAGCTGGCTGTCATCTTGGCAAAACGGTCATCGGAGATTTTCCCGTCGATGTTGTCCTCGTAGAGCCGCTGAATGATCGCATCCAGTTTCTGCATACGAGCCGTAGCCTGTTCCAGTTCACGCTTGCCATCGCGGAGACTGCGATTCATTTCTTCTTGGGACTGTGCCATTTTCAGCCGGACAAATATGGATTCGTGGCGGCCAATGAAGGAAAGCAGATTCTGGAGCTTTTCCAGAAGCAGATTCTCGATTACCTCGTTGCGGATCTGATGCGAGGTACAGGCACCTTTGATTTTCCGATAGCCGGAGCAGACCATGTACTCTTTCTGCTTCATGGTGGTGTACCTGACCTGATACAGCTTCCTGCCGCAGTCGGCGCAGAATACCATGCCGGACAGAGCGGGCATCTCGCCCATTGGTGTCCATCTGCGTCTGCCGTCCCGGATGCGCTGTACGATATCGAATACTTCCTTCGTGATGATCGGCTCGTGCGTACCCTCAAAAATCTGCCATTCGGACGGATTGTTCTTAAGCTGCTTCTTGCACTTATACGACTTCCGATGCGTTTTGAAGCTGACCGTGCATCCGAGGTATTCGCGCCGCGCAAGCATGTGGGCAACGGTACTGGGCTGCCAAGTGTAATCGTCCCCGACGGTACGGTTGTCGGGCTTCTTCACACCGACGGAGCGCATATACGCCGTGGGATTCATGTAGCCCCTTTCCATCATAACGCCGCAGATCTGGGAAGGCCCGTACCCGTCAACGCAGAGCTGGAATATCTCGCGTACCACATTGGCGGCGGTCTCCTCAATGATCCAATGGTTTTTGTCGTTCGGATCTTTGATATAGCCGTATGGCGGATTTGTTGCAAGTGGCTTTCCGGCCTGCCCCTTTGCTTTGAAAACGGCGCGGATCTTTCGGCTGGTATCCTTGGCGTAGAACTCGTTGAAGATATTGATGAACGGCGTCATGTCGTTCTCAGTACCGTTGACGCTGTCCGCGCCGTTGTTGATGGCGATGAAGCGGATATCGTTGTTCGGGAAAGTGCGCTGATGATATTTGACGCGCATGCGAACCTAAAGTACAAGTTCGGGAACCGGCATTTTTGGGCGGAGGGTTACTATGTGTCAACAGTGGGACTAAACGAAGCCACGATCAGGAAGTACATACAGGATCAAGAGAAGTAGGGGCGTAAAGTAAGGAAAAACAGAGAGCTTGGACAACGTACAAGCAGCGTCTTGAGGCGCGAGTTGGCAACAAGGGCTTATAGCCAAAAGCAAACCACCCGTTCTTACGGGTGGTTCGTGACTTTCAGACCTGCCGATTATTCCTCGGCGAGGACCGGGTTCTGTACGCTGACCTTATGGTCGTACCACTTGCCGGACTTGCCGAAGATCGCTATGTCAAATTCCGTTCCGATCTCGGGCACAGGAATGTCGAAGCCGTAGACTTCCTCGGTCGTACCGTCGTCGTAGGTGACGGTATCCGTCGTCGGCTCGAGCAGCTTTGCGCCGTCCTTCTGCGCATCCTCGGCCATGCCGGAGAACAGATTCACGATCGACTTCGAAACGAGACTCACATGAATGACCATCTGTCCGTCCTTGACCGTCAGCACACCGAGACCGTTGTTCGCCTCGTTCACATGGAACATGCTGCTGTCGGTATGGAACTCCGCCGTATAGACGCCGTCCTCCAATGCGCCGGCTGTCGCGGATACCGTCTTTGCTGCGGAAAGGCCCGCTTCGGCAATCGCCGCGCCGGAGTGTTCCACATACATCGCCTGCACCGCGTCGATGCTGCCAAGACCGTTGATTTGCGTCTGCACATCGGTAAAGAAGCCGCTTGCGTTGAACATCGAGAGCCAGGAATCCTCTTCCTCGCCTGCCATATCGTTGTTGGCATGATCGCCCGCGACGACCATCAACGGACGGAGAACGACCTTGGTAAAGCCCGCTGCATGCACCGCTTCGATGACCGCTTCGCATGCCGTTTCTTCCGGCTCGCCTTCAACCGTGCCGATAAAGACGTTCTTGTAGCCGAGATTCTGCATCATCGTCTGCATCTGGCTGTACGTCACCTTCGCCTTGTGCGCCGTGCCGTGGCCCATGAACACAAACGCCATGCCGTCGGCATCCGCTGCTTCGAGGCTTTCGTAACCGGCAAGCTTCACGGCTTCCGCTGTGATTGCAACCGCCACACGTTCCTTATCGTTGTTAACCTCCGTGCTGTCTGCGCCGACCTGACCCAGCAGCGGCTCAGCGATCTTCACGGTTTCAAACTTGTCCGCATACGCTGTAACTGCAGCGACCAGCTCGTCGTATTCTGCGCCGTGCATCAGGTGCGTCGGCTGCACAACAAGATTCTTGACGCCGTTGACCGCCGCGCGTTCGAGCGCCTGGTCCATATTGTCGATCCATTCGTTTTCGCGCGCCTGTACATGGTTGATGATGATCTGCGCGGTAAACGCTCTGCGCACCGACCAATCCGGATATGCAGCCTGCAATGCCGCCTCGATCCCGCCGATGTCCTGTGCGCGTCTGCGCGGCTGATTGCCGCATCCTCGATCGTGACCGCTCCGGCCGCTTCGGATTGTGCAAAGGCCTCCGCTTCATATGCGGTCCGTTTCTCGCGCGCGGCATAGCGCTTGATGATCTCATGCCGCAGCATTTTCAGCAAATATGCTTTCGGCGCGAGGATGTCTGCGTGCCCGTATGCCTCAATGTGCCGGTAAAAGTCGAGAAAGACGTTCTGCAGAACGTCCTCGGCGTCAACGGGATCGGACAGATGCACGATCGCGTAGCGCAGCAGCGGGCGGTATGTTTTTTCATAAACCTTGTCAAAATAGTCTTGTTCCATGTTTCCCCAAACCTTGTCGGATTGTCTGTGCCGGCGTTTTATTTCCGCCATTTCGAACAGATCGCGGCGCACAGCAGAAACAGCGTCATGCCCGCAAAGATCAGCAAACCGACCAATGCCGCGCCGTCGATCTGCATGCCGGCTGCGGCAGAGCCGCTACCCACGTGTGCCAACGCCGCCTCCTTTCCCATCCCGGCCGCCTGTCGCACAACAGCGCCGTTTTGCGTGTCCTTCACTCATAGAGAGCGGATTCGGGCGGAGGCGGTTGCATGTTTTTTTCATCATATCACAGAGATGTGACAGAATTGTCAAATAAGGATAAAAGAAAAGCGGGCAAAAGCCCGCGATCATAGGATTCTCCGAGAGGAGAATCAACATGCTGTGATACCGCAGTCGAGTGGCAGCGATGCGAAGGCGTCGCGAGGACGTTTACAACCGAGCAGCCGCAGCAAGCGAGGTCGACTGTGGAAAGGAGAAGCGGCGAGAAGGGTGAGCGGCAGCGGTTTTACGGGAACAGAACCATATCTGTATGAATGGAAACGCTGCCGTGAACAAAGCCGGACACGCTTCGGCGTTACCACGCATCGAAGAGCGTGAACGTATCGCGGGCTTCGTCTTTGTAATAGTTATAGTCATTGAGGTACGGCGAGTAGGTCGTTACCGCAATGTTCCGCGTGCCGGGATTGAACATCAGCACGCGCGCGTAGCCGAGCCCGTATTTCTTATCGTCCTGAAAGTTGTACATCATTGCGTTGACGGTATGCCCGTCCGGATACGACTTGGACCAGCGCGTCGAGCCGTCGTTGTGTCCGCACAGCACGAGCCGGATCGTCGGCGATTCGGACAGAATCTCCTTTTCCACACGCTTGCCGTTGGTTGAAAGCGTGCCGTCGTCATTCAAAAAGCTATGCACGAGCAGAACGGCGGGGTAGTCCGGGTAGTCCGCAATCGCCGTGTTCACCCAGTCGGCATATGCGGCGTCGTTGCGCCAGCCGATCCCGACCAGAAGAATCTGTTGCTCGTCAAGCGGCAGCACCCAGCAAGTTCCGTCTTCATAGAAGCGCATTGCGTCCGGCGCGGTGCAGAAATCGGCCTGCCGGTACGCGGTATAGTCCACCGAGTCCGCGCCAACGTCATGGTTGCCTGCGACGCAGTAGAAGGGCATCTCGTCGCGGATGCGCGAGATCGCGGCGTCGGCGTTGTTCCAATGCCGCTCATAGTTGCGGTTGTCCACGATATCTCCGGTACAGACGACGGCGACCGCGCGATAAT
>CALFIV010000013.1 GCA_937877295.1 uncultured Clostridia bacterium | reverse complement strand
TCTTTTTCGATATCGCCGCCCTCAATGACGGGAATGATGTCGACGCCGAACTTTTTCGCAAACTCCCAGTCGCGCTGATCGTGCGCCGGAACGGCCATGATCGCGCCGGTGCCGTAGCCCATCATGACATAATCCGCGATGAACACCGGGATCTCCCGGCCGCTGACCGGGTTGACCGCGGTCAGGCCCGAAAGCTTCACGCCTGTTTTTTCCTTCGAAAGCTGCGTGCGTTCGAACTCCGTCTTTTTTGCGCACGCCGCGCGGTACGAGAGGACCTCGTCCCAGTTTGTGATGCGGTCGCGGTATTTGTCCAGCAGCGGATGCTCCGGCGCCATGACCATGAACGTCACGCCGTAGAGCGTGTCGCAGCGGGTGGTGTAGATCTCGAGCGTTTCCGGGATATCCTTCAGAGAAAAATTTACAAATGCGCCGACGGATTTTCCGATCCAGTCGATCTCCTGCTGTTTGATCGAGTCCGGATAATCGACGTCGTTGAGCCCATCCAGGAGCTTATCGGCGTAATCCGTGATCTTCAGATACCAGACGTCTTTACTTAGCTGCACGACGTCGCTGTGACAGACGTCGCACTTGCCGCCCTGCGAATCCTCATTGGACAGAACAACCTTGCAGTTCGGGCAGTAGTTGACCAGCGTTTTGGCGCGGAACACGAGCCCGTGATCGAACATCTTGCGGAAGATCCATTGCGTCCAGTGATAGTATTCGGGCAGCGACGTCGAGATTTCGCGCTTCCAGTCGAACGAATAGCCGACGCGCTTCATCTGCTGCTTGAAATGCTCGACGTTTGCCGTCGTGATCACATGCGGATGCGTGTTCGTTTTGATCGCGTAGTTCTCGGCGGGCAGACCGAACGAATCGAAGCCCATCGGGAACAGCACGTTAAAGCCCTGCATGCGGCGTTTGCGCGAGATGATCTCAAGGCTCGTATACGCTTTGATGTGACCGACGTGCATGCCGGCGCCGGACGGATACGGAAACTCGACAAGCGCGTAAAACTTCGGCTTGGTGCGGTCCTCTCCGGTGACAAAGCATTGATGCGCTTCCCAATACGCCTGCCATTTCTGTTCGACAGCGTTAAAATCGTATGTATCAGCCATGGATAGCTCCTTTCCGTTGATGCTCCATAGATATAATAGAATAGTACTTTTTCCGGTCGTTTGTCAACCGCTTTACAAGAAAAACAAGGTGTGATACACTAAAAGATATGAAAGGAGATCGTATATGATTGGCACATATCTATTCAAGATCGGCAATTTCGGCGTACCCTCCATGGGCGTTTGCATTCTGGTGGGCGCAGTCCTTGCCGTCTTTTTAAGCTGGCTTCTTCGAAAGGAATCGTCGCTCGATTGGAACGGCGAATTTGTGGATTCCATCATCTGGGGTGTGCTGCTGGGCTTTGTCGGCATGAAGATTCTCTACTGGATCGTAACGCCCGATGAGTTTTTGAGCGCGATCAAGCAGGGCCGTATTTTCGAGCTTCTCACGACCGGCATGGTCTTTTACGGCGGATTGATCGGCGGCATTTTGGGCATCTTCATCTGCTCTCGCAGAAAGAAAAAGAGCTTTTTCGAATTCTCCGACCTGTTCGCGCCGTGCTTCTGCGTGGCGCACGCCTTCGGACGCATCGGCTGTCTGCTCGTCGGATGCTGCGCGGGCGTTGAACCGGGCGAATCCGTGCTGTTCGGCGCGGCCACCTACAACGGCGCGTGCGCGTTCACCTATGCGGACGGTCATCAGCATCTGCCCGTGCCGCTGATGGAATCGGTCTTTCTGCTGATCCTGTGCGTCGTGCTGATCTTCATTCTGAAGAAAGCGAAGTATCTCGGCACGGTCACCGGCTGGTATCTCGTGCTGTACGCGGTCTGGCGCTTTGTCATCGAGAGCTTCCGCGGCGACGCGGAACGCGGCATTTACGGCCTGTTTTCCACCTCGCAGTGGATCAGCTTTGCAATCCTGATCGCAGGGATCGTCATCCTTGTCACGGCAAAGAAGCGTCCGCGCCCCACGCCTTGGAAGGACTTCAAGGAGGAAGAGCTCGTCGTCCCTGAGCCGGAAGAAACAGAAGAACCGAAAGAAGAATGAACCCTCATCAAAAAAAGCTCTGCGCAGGCAGAGCTTTTTTGATGGGGTGCGTATCCGCGGAGATTCTTCGACGGCTTCGCCGTCTCAGAATGACAAGATAGAGGCATACAAAACCGTGTCACCTGAGGCATTCGACGCGCGATCTACCTCCGAAGCGAAATGAAATGAAGCGGAGCTTGTGGAAGCGTGCGACGCGTCATCTTAAGCGAAGCGCGAAGCCGAAGAATCTCAGAACAGAGAATCAAAGCGTGTTCAGAGATCCTTCACCGCAAGCGGTTCAGGATGGCAATCGGTGCTTTCTTAACAGCCTCTTTGTTTTGCGCAGAATCTCAACTGACGGTTGGAAAATATCCGATTAGTTTCCTATGGTTTTTCGTCGCACGATCCGGTATAATCCGATTGAACCGGTTCGAAAGAGACGACGGAAGGAGAACGATCATGAACATCGGAGCAAAAATCAAAGCATTCAGAAAAGAAAAGAAGGTCACACAGGAAGAGCTTGCAGACCACCTGCATATTTCGTCCCAGGCGGTGAGCAAGTGGGAAACGGGGGCTTCGAGTCCCGACATCGACATGCTGCCGAAGCTTGCGATCTATTTTGGAATCACGCTCGACAACCTTTTGGACTTTGACCAGAGCCGGATCGATGCGGCGATCGAGCAGATCATCACGGAAAGCGGACGCGGCGGGGACGACCCCACACGGTCAGAAGCGTATCTCCGCAAAGCGCTCGAAAAATACCCGAACAACGATCTTCTGCTGACGTGCATTCTGGAAGACATGGAGCAGCAGAACGGCGACGGCAGCCGCAGCGCGGAGATCATCGAGATCGGCGAGCGCATCTTAAACTGCACAAGGGATGACGCAAACCGGATCGACGTCTACCGGGCAATGGCGGAAACGTACCACGGCATGGGCGAGCAGGCAATGGCGGAGTATTATCTGGAAAAGATTCCGGCCGTTCACTTCCTGTACTACGAGATCGCGGCGGCAATCAAGGCCGGTAAGGACCGCATCGACAATGCGGAACGTGCGGAAAGTCTCTGCATCGACAAGCTGATCTGCATGCTCTGGATGCGCAGGCTGGAAGCGGACGCCGCCGGAAGAACGGAGATCGACGCGCAGGCGCATACCATGTTCGGCTTTTTCAAGCGTTATCCGATCTACCAAAGAATTGCGGAGCTCATGGAAAAAAGCTGGAACGACGGAGATCTCATGGAAATCTACCAATAAGAGCAACAAAACAGGCGGTCGTAAAGGAAGAGATGCCGACGCGCAGATCGGAAGAGCACACGTCTGAACTCCAGTCACGATCAGATCTCGTATGCC
>CALFIV010000012.1 GCA_937877295.1 uncultured Clostridia bacterium | reverse complement strand
AACGCTTCCGACCAGATCGCCTTCGCACAGGATTGGCACAGCAGCTACGGCTTTAATTGGTTCGGACTGGATCGACAGCATATAACCGTCCTGTTCGACAAGGACCTGCTTTTGCCGCATTTTTTCTGTATAGGCAGAAGAGAGCTGCAGGCCGAACAAGCGTTTTTTCATCGGTCCTGCACTGAATAAGATCGACTCCGTGTCCGTAACGGCTGCCGAAAACCCAAGCGCGCCGCACAGTGCCTGACAGTAGACTTCTGCATAGTCGCCGAGCTCGCGTACCCGCGCGTATTTTTTGAGAACCACGGTTTCATCGTTCGTATAGATTTCGATCGGATCGCCCTCGCGAATGTGCAGAATGCGCCGGATCTCCTTCGGGATCACGATCCTGCCCAATTCATCGATGCGCCGCACGATACCGGTTGCTTTCATACGTCTGTTCCTTTGCTGCGTTTTGCCGATAGTGTTTGCAGTTTGCACAGTTTCATACACGCACGGTTGAAAATGCCGCACAAATCGACTATACTGTTTGTATGAACAAATCCGATGAGAAAAAGAGAATCGTTTACGGCGGACTCGCCTTTTCGTTCTTTGCCGCGGCTGCAGTGCTGCTGCTTTTTTTGCGCGGCAGAACAGACCCGGTTTTTGCCGAATTCTCAGCGGCCGATGCGCTGGACGGACAGGCGGATTGCTACCTGAACACGCTTGACGTGCTGGATCGCTATGCAGAGCAGACGACCGGGAAAGCACCGTCCGAGCTCCTGCTCGTTCGCTATTATGATCGCGACGAAACAGAGGTGCTCCTGAGCCTTATGGTTGAACCGGATGAACCTCTCTACGCGATGCTGTCGCCGTATTTTGCGGAAGGCGACGCAGAACATGCAATGGCAACGATCTCCGGCTATTTTTTCTGTGAACCGCTGAAAACGAACAACAAGAGCGCCGTCCCGGCATTTTCAGAGGAGGCGGCAGCGTATGCGGCATGGCAGGAGGAAGCCTTGACCTATGCGAACCCAGTCGTTTTGCGCTACGCCGGAGATCGTGAAGAGGCATACGCGGCGGCAAAGCGTGCGCAGAATCGCGGAACACGGATCATGATTATCGTACTCGGCGTGCTGGCTACAGCATGCGGACTGCGTCTGTTGACGCTTCGCAGGAAGAATGCCGCTTAGGCTTGCTTTTCGGCAAGGCATTCTGTATAATGAAAAAATGAATGGACGGTTCAATGTTCGTTCGGGAAAGGATCAAATATGAAACAGACGGTATTGGTTACGGGCGGCGCGGGCTATATCGGTTCGCATACGGTAGTGGAGCTTTTGAATGCGGATTATCCCGTGCTGATCGCGGATGATCTCCGCAACAGCAAGGAGCAGGTTTTGGACCGCATCGAGACGATCACGGGCAAGCGCCCGGGCTTCGTTAAGGTCGACGTCTGCGACCGCGAGGCAATGAAGCAGATGTTCCGGGAAAATGATTTCGGCGCAATCATCCACTTTGCAGGGCTGAAAGCGGTCGGCGAGAGCGTCGCAAAGCCTGTTGAATACTATCGCAACAATCTCGACGCGACACTGACGCTGCTCGAATGCATGAAGGCGTTTAACGTGCGCCGCATCGTATTCAGCTCATCGGCAACCGTCTACGGCGTTCCCAAAGTGCCGATCAAAGAGGACGCGCCGCGCTGGTGCACAAATCCATACGGCTGGACCAAGTTCATGGGCGAACAGATCCTTTCGGATTTCGCGCTTGCCAATCCGGAAATGTCCGTCGTGCTGCTCAGATACTTCAATCCGATCGGCGCGCACGATTCGGGGCTCATCGGCGAAGACCCGCAGGGCATCCCGAATAATCTGCTTCCGTACATCAATCAGGTCGCAACCGGCAAGCTCAAGCGGCTTCGCGTGTTCGGCGACGACTATCCGACGCCGGACGGTACGGGCGTGCGCGACTATATCCATGTGGTCGATCTCGCAAAGGGACATCTTTGCGCGCTTGAATACGCCGACAAGCACACCGGCGTTGAGGCGATCAACCTCGGCACAGGCACGGGATATTCGGTGCTCGATGTGATTCATGCATATCAGGACGCGAATGGTGTCACAATTCCGTACGACATCGTAGCGCGCCGTCCCGGCGACGTCGCGGAAAAC
>CALFIV010000011.1 GCA_937877295.1 uncultured Clostridia bacterium | reverse complement strand
GGTCCTGCTCCACCCAGCCTTTGTGCGGCTTGTTCACGCTGATTTTCTTTTCTGCATAGGAAACCATTTCGCCCTTAGAGTTGAAAATAACTGCGCGGTTTTTAATCGTGCCCGAATCCAGCGCCAAAACATACTTTTCACTCATCGAGTACCACATCCTTCATTCCATTAAATCACTAGGAATAGTATATAATAAGTAGTTTCTTTGCGCAATAGAAAGACCGTGCATACATCGTTATGACAAAGCGAAGTCCGGTATCCCCTTTCCCTACGCTCAAACAGTCTTGCCAAACGCTGTGGAAAAGGGGATACCGGACTCTTAGTTCTTACTTATTTATTGTATTAACTGGATTTTTCTGTATATGGCTTTTATTACTGCTTATTTTGCGGGGATGGCTTCGGCCATGGCAGCAGCTCCCACGGCTTCCCGGGCTTCTTTTTCCGTCATGCCGGTGACGTTGACCTCGACCGTGCGCGATTTCTCCACAAACACGCGGTCAAACAGCGACACCGTCTGCATCACGGTATCGAGCGCGTGATAGCCGTCCTCGCGCTTATACAGCACGGCGAGCGTCAGGTTCAGTTTGGCAAGCGCCAGCTCCTCAATGATCATATGCGCAGTATAACACGACTTTCGGGTTGTTGCAAGAAAAATGCTTTTCCTCTGTGCAAAGCTATGTTATAATAGATATTTGTGGGAGGATGTATGCGATTTTGTCCTTTGTGCAGCGGTTCTTCGGGAAACGCAACCTATCTGGAAGCAGGCGGCGCACGACTGTTGATCGACGCCGGGCTTTCGTGTAAACGCATCACGGAGCTTTTGGCGCGCATCGGCGTCACGCCCGATCTGCTTTCGGCAATTCTTGTCACGCACGAGCACATCGACCATGTGCGCGGCGTCAATGTGCTGTCCAAAAAATACGACCTGCCGGTCTATGCGAACGCGGAGACGTGGACCGCGATGCGGCAGGAGCTCAAGGACGTTGCGCCGAAAAACATGTGCGTATTCGAATCGGACCGCGATTTCTATCTCGCCGGCGCGCGGATTCTGCCGTTCACCGTGCCGCACGACGCAATCCATTGCGTGGGCTATACGGTCTCGGCGGACGGGCACAAGGTCGGTGTCTGCACGGACCTCGGACATGCCGACGCGCGCATTCTTTCGATCCTCTCCGGCTGCGAGCTGCTGCTCTTTGAGGCGAACCACGACGTCGACATGCTGATGGCGGGCAGCTACCCGTACCGGCTCAAGAAACGCATCCTCTCCGGCAACGGCCACATGAACAACGAAGACTGCGGCAAGGCGATTGTCAAGCTTTACGAAACCGGCGTACGAAACGTGATCCTCGGGCATCTGAGCCGTGAGAACAACTATCCGGAGCTTGCGATGGTTACGGTCCGCGCCGCGCTGCAGGAAGCGGGCATTGCGGACCGGGTCAATCTTGCCATCGCCGCGCGCGAAGAGCCGACGGGGGTGTTTACGCTGTGATGACCGTTCGCATCCTGTGTGTCGGCAAGCTGAAGGAATCGTATTTTGAGCAGGCATGCGCGGAGTTTCAAAAGCGCCTTTCGCGCTACTGCGCGCTTGAGCTTATAGAAGTGCCGGACGAAAAAGCGCCGGAATCACTGCACCCGGCGGACGAGGATCTGGTGCGGGACAAGGAAGGCAAGCGGCTTCTGAAGGCCGTCGGACCGAAGGACTTTGTCACGGTGCTTGCGATCGACGGCAAGCAGATGACCTCGGAGGGCTTTGCGGACTTTCTCGGGGAAAAGGAGCTTCCGGCGCGTCCGCTGACGTTCGTGATCGGCGGGTCTTTGGGGCTTTCGCCGGAGGTCTATGCACGCGCGAACAGCCGGCTGTCGTTTTCCAAAATGACGTTCCCGCACCGCATCGCAAGGCTGCTGCTGCTCGAGCAGCTCTATCGCGGGTTTAAGATCAGAGCGCACGAAACATACCACAAGTAACGGAGGACGATCCCCATGAACAAGCAGTATGACGTCATTATCATCGGCGCAGGCCCGGGCGGCATCTATTCGGCTTACGAGCTCCACCGTCTCGCGCCGGACCTCAAGGTCGCGGTAATCGAGCAGGGCCATCCGCTCGAAGCGCGGCATTGCCCGATCGACGGCGAAAAAATCAAATCCTGTGTCAAATGCAAAACGTGCTCGATCATGTCCGGCTTCGGCGGCGCAGGCGCGTTCTCCGACGGCAAGTACAACATCACCAACGATTTCGGCGGCACGCTCTACGAGCACATCGGCCGGAACAAGGCGCTGGAGCTGATGAAATATGTCGATTCCGTCAACATGCAAAACGGCGGCGCAGGCGCGCGCATCTTCTCCACGGCGGGTACGCGCTTCAAAAAGCTCTGCATGCAAAACAAGCTGACGCTTTTGGACGCCTCGGTACGCCATCTCGGCACGGACCTCAACTTTGTCGTGCTCAAAAATCTGTTCGAACAGCTCAGCGGGCACATCGATTTTCTGTACGATACGCCGGTGGAGGACGTGGAGGTTCACGACGGCTACCGGGTGCGTACAAAGGACGCGATTTACACCTGCGACAAGCTCATCATCTCGGTCGGCCGCAGCGGCAGCCAATGGATGGAGGGGCTCTGCAAGCGCCTCGGCATCCCGACGCAGAGTAACCGCGTCGATCTCGGCGTGCGCGTGGAGCTGCCCGCCGTCGTCTTCTCGCACCTCACGGACGAGCTGTATGAAAGCAAGATCGTCTACCGCACGGAAAAGTTTGAAGACAACGTGCGCACGTTCTGCATGAACCCGAACGGCATCGTCGTGCCCGAAAACACGAACGGCATCGTCACCGTCAACGGACACAGCTATGAGAGCGAGGACATGCACACCGAGAACACAAACTTCGCGCTGCTCGTCTCGAAGCATTTTTCCGAGCCGTTCAACGACAGCAATCTGTACGGCGAGAGCATCGCGCGTCTTTCTAACATGCTCGGCGGCGGCGTGATGGTGCAGCGCTTCGGCGACCTCGTGCGCGGCCGGCGCAGCACCGTGAAGCGCATCGAGGAAGGCTTGGTC
>CALFIV010000010.1 GCA_937877295.1 uncultured Clostridia bacterium | reverse complement strand
GGACGTGGAATTTATCCGTCTGCAGTTTGCGGACATTTTCGGGCAGCTCAAGAATGTCGCCGTCACGCGCTCGCAGATCGAGAAGGTCGTGGACAACAAGATCATGATCGACGGCAGCTCCATCGAGGGCTTTACGCGCATTCACGAATCCGACCAATACCTGCATCCGGATCTCGACACGTTTGCGATCCTGCCGTGGCAGCCTGCGAGCCGCCGGACCGCGCGGCTGATCTGCGACGTCTACAATCCCGACGGCACGCCGTTTGTCGGCGATCCGCGCTATATCCTGAAACGCACGCTCAAGCGCGCGGAACGTCTCGGCTACACGTTCAACGTCGGTCCGGAGCTTGAATTCTTCCTCTTTGAAGCGGATGAAAAGGGACTGCCGACCGCGCGCACCGCGGACGCGGCGGGCTACTTTGACATGGCGCCGATCGATCACGGCGGAAACGTGCGCCGCGAGATCTGTCTGATGCTCGAGGAGATGGGATTTGAGATCGAAGCGAGCCACCATGAGGTCGCCGAAGGACAGCACGAGATTGACTTCAAATATGAGGAAGCGCTGCATGCCGCAGACAACATCCTGACGTTCCGCATGGCGGTCAAGACGATCAGTCAGGCGCACGGTCTGCACGCGACGTTCATGCCCAAGCCTGTGTTCGGCATCAACGGCAGCGGCATGCACACAAATATGTCGCTGTTCCGCGACGGCAAAAACTGTTTTTTCGATCCGGACGGCGAAAAGCAGCTCAGCAAGGAGGCATTCAGCTTTATCGCGGGCGTTCTTGCACATGTGCGCGGAATGACGGCGGTCACCAATCCGCTCGTCAATTCCTATAAACGCCTCGTTCCGGGCTATGAAGCGCCGTGTTATCTCGCGTGGAGCGCCTCGAACCGGTCGGCTTTGATCCGCATTCCGGCCGCGCGCGGCAGCTCGACGCGTGTAGAGCTGCGCTGCCCCGATCCGGCGTGCAATCCGTATCTGGCGATCGCGGTCTGCCTTGCGGCAGGACTTGACGGCATTGAAAAAGGCATGACGCCGCCTGCGGAAATCACCGAAAACATCTTTACCATGACCGAAGCGGAGCGCAAGGCGCACGGCATCGACAGCCTGCCGGGCAACCTTTTGGAGGCCGTGAAGTGTCTTGCCGACGATCCGCTGATGGTGGAAACGCTCGGTGAGCACGTGTTCCGCCACTATACCGAGGGCAAGCTGCGCGAGTGGGACGAATACCGCACGCGCGTGACGGATTGGGAACTCAAAAAATACATGCTGGTCTATTGAGGAGGACAATATGTGCGGAATTGTCGGATACACCGGAACGCAGCCCGCTGCGCCGATCCTGCTGGAAGGGCTCAGTAAGCTTGAGTACCGTGGCTATGACTCCGCGGGGCTTGCCGTGCGCAGCGGCGACGCGCTTGCCGAGGTCGTCAAAGCGACGGGCAAGCTGAAAAATCTGATTGAGATGACCGACGAAGGGCGAACGCTGCCTGGGCTTTGCGGCATCGGACATACACGCTGGGCGACGCATGGAGAGCCGAGCCGCAAAAACGCGCACCCGCACGTTTCCGGCAATGCCACCGGTTCGGCTTCCGGCCCGGTCGAGTCGGACGTGGTCGGCGTGCATAACGGCATCATCGAAAACTACGAAGAGCTCAAGCAAAAGCTTCTGCGCAACGGCTACCGATTCTACAGCGGCACGGATACGGAGGTTGTGATCAAGCTGGTCGACTACTATTATAAGAAGTATCAGATCGGTCCGATCGACGCAATCAACCGCATGATGGTGCGCGTGCGCGGCAGCTATGCGCTTGCGCTGATGTTCAGGGATTTTCCCGGCGAGCTCTATTGCGCCCGAAAGGACAGTCCTCTGATTATCGGCGTTGCCGAGGGCGAGACGTTCCTCGCGTCCGACGTGCCTGCCATTCTCAGGCATACGCGCGACGTGTATTATATTGACAATCTGCAATCCGCGCGCCTGCTGCCGGGCGAAGCGCACTTCTTTGATCTCAACGGCGACGAGGTGGAGCTGCCGCTGGAAAAGATCACATGGAACGCCGAAGCAGCCGAAAAGGGCGGTTATGAGCATTTCATGATCAAGGAGATCCATGAACAGCCGCGCGCGGTGCGCGATACGCTGCATTCGCTCATCAAGGACGAAACGATCGATCTGTCGGGGGCGGGGCTGGAAGCGCCGTTTCTGGAACAGATTCAGAGCATCCACATCGTTGCCTGCGGCTCGGCATGGCATGTCGGCATGCTTGCGCAGTATGTGATCGAAGACCTCTGCGAAATTCCGGTTCGGGTCGAACTGGCTTCGGAGTTTCGCTATCGAAAGACGCTGCTCGGAGACGGCGCTTTGGTGATCATCGTCTCGCAATCGGGCGAGACGGCAGACTCGCTCGCAGCGCTTCGAAAGGCAAAGGAACATGGGCTGCCGACGCTGGCAATCGTCAACGTCGTCGGCTCAACGATCGCGCGCGAAGCGGATCATGTGCTGTATACGCTTGCAGGACCGGAGATTGCCGTCGCGACGACCAAGGCGTACAGCGCACAGCTCGTCTCGATGTACGTGCTGGCGGTCGAGCTTGCGCGGGTGCGCAAAAAGATCGACGACACGCAGACCGCGGGCTATCTGAAAGCGCTCGCCGCGCTGCCGGAGCAAATGACGCGCGCGCTGGAAAACAAGGAGCGCATCCAGTGGTTTGCGTCGAAGCATGCCAACGCACGGGACATCTTTTTCATCGGACGCGGGCTCGACTATGCGATCTGTCTCGAGGGCAGCCTCAAGATGAAGGAGATCTCCTACATTCACAGCGAGGCCTATGCTGCGGGCGAGCTGAAGCACGGCACGATCTCGCTGATCGAGGACGGCACGCTTGTCATCGGCGTGCTTACGCAATCGTCGCTGATCGAAAAGACCGTCAGCAATATGGCGGAATGCAAGGCGCGCGGCGCGTACCTGATGGGGCTGACCGGCTATGGCAACTACAACGTTGAGGAGACGGCGAACTTCACCGTCTATGTTCCCAACGTCGATCCGCACTTTGTCGGCAGTATCGCAATCATTCCCCTGCAGCTTCTCGCCTACTACACAAGCGTCGCCAAGGGGCTTGACGTCGACAAGCCCAGAAACCTCGCCAAGAGCGTGACGGTGGAATAAAATCTAAGTACAAAAAACGAAACCGTGAAGCAATTCACGGTTCCGATGCGTTTTGGGCTTATGCGAGCTTCTTCTCGAGACGGGCGCGGATGGCCTTGATGAAGTCGAGCGTGTTGACCGCGGTGGGCGTAATGCCTTCGACGAGGTTCACGAGGTCCTTCGTCATGATGCCGTCCTTGAGCGTTTCGATGCAGGCTTCTTCGAGCTTTGTGCCGAACGCCACAAGCTCCGGCAGATTGTCGAGCTCGCCGCGCTTCTTGAGCGCGCCGCTCCATGCATAGATCGTCGCCATCGGGTTGGTGGAGGTTTCCTCACCCTTCAGGTACTTATAGTAGTGACGCGTGACCGTGCCGTGGGCTGCTTCGAACTCGAAGTTGCCGTCCGGGCTGCAGAGCACGGAGGTCATCATGGCCAGAGAACCGAACGCGGTGGAGACCATGTCGCTCATGACGTCGCCGTCGTAGTTCTTCAGAGCCCAGATGAAGCCGCCCTTCGAGCGGATGACGCGCGCGACTGCATCGTCGATCAGGGTGTAGAAGTAGGTGAGGCCAAGCTTCTCGAACGCTTCTTTGTACTCGTTGTCGTAGATCTCCTG
>CALFIV010000009.1 GCA_937877295.1 uncultured Clostridia bacterium | reverse complement strand
TTGGCTCAAAGCGCTACGAAAAAGGTTTGATGTCGCGGATTGAACCGTTCAATACCGCTGCCAATGTACGATATCAGCCGAAGTTTTTGCAGGGATTCACGGCGGAGCGGTATTCGGTAGGGCTCAAGGACGGATGGGATACGGCAAAGGACAAGATGAAGAGCAAGATCGAAGCCAACATCCGCAGTGAGATCATGAAGCGATACAGCGCGGATCATGTGGACGATCTCAACAGCGATACTTCGTATTTCAAGACGACATACAAATACCTGCTGCTGCCGGTTTGGATGAGCTCGTTCCGCTATAAGGACAAGATTTATCGTTTTCTGGTCAACGGACAGACCGGCAAGGTCGGCGGCAAAGCGCCGGTATCCGCAGCGCGCGTGCTCCTTGTCATCGGCATTGTCATTGCGGTCATTGCGGGACTGGTGCTTCTGCTCAAGGCCTGTAGATAAGCGCAAACGAATTATACAAAAAGAAGCGGGGAAAATCCTCGCTTCTGTGCGTTTTGGAAATTATACGCGGATGATGTAATCCGCTTTTCGCGGCTTCGGTTCGGGCAGCGGGTTCTTTGCATAACCGAGAATGCAGTTGCCGATGCCGATGCAGCCGTCCGGAACGCCCCAATCTTTCATCAGCGCCTTGCCCTCGTCCGTCTCAAACATCTGATTTGCACGGTGAATCCAGCAAGAATCGACGCCGACGGCAAATGCTGCGTTGAGCAAATTTCCCATCACGAGCGAACCGTCCTCAAGCCAGGTCATGGCAGCGTTCGGATTGCCGAATACAATCACAACGGTCGGCGCACCATAGAATGGATCGTTATCCATTCCCATCACAGCAGCGTTCATCCGGCTGAGTTTACGAATCAGCTCAGGATTCTGTACAACAACCATGATCGGGCTTTGTCTGCCCATACCGGTCGGTGCAAAGGTTGCGGCTTCTAAAATAGCGTTGAGTTGATCGTCCCTGATCTGTTCATCGCGATACGCGCGTACGCTGCGGCGATGTGTCAAACCATACAGAGCGTCCATATTGATCCTCCTTCTGCGTTCTGTGACCAGTATAACAGAAACGGAAGGGGGATGCAAGACGCCAATGCGCGTTTGCGATCAAAACAGTATGCTCAACAAAGAAGCAAGTCTCCGATACCAAGGTGCATGCAGCCGGGAGGCACGCTCAATCCTACGATACAATCTCTTCAATTCCAAGTCCGTCATCACAGTCTCTCCTTTCTTGTATCTGTTGCAAGTATAAAGCACATATGTGTCAAAACTGCTCAAAATTTGTGAAGGAAACGCCAAAAAACAGCAACAACTTTATGAATAACTCTTGAACAAATTGTGAACAAGGCGTAAAATATAATGGGATAGTTTATGAATTTGTTTAAAGAATTAGCGGTAGAATGAGTATAAAGACACACATCAACTAAATATCAGTATTTAAAATTGTGCTTGTTTTGCGTCCGAATTTTCGTGAAAAAAACGCCGGCCGAATTGCTTCGACCGGTGTCTGAGATGTAATCGCGTTCTTATGCTTTGCCGAGTTTGTGCAGAACCTTAAACAGAAGAGGATAGACGCCGATACAGATGAACGTCATAGCAAAGTAGCGAACACCGCGCAGCAGCGCCGTTTCCGAGTCGCCGCCGAATGCGGCTTTCAGGCCGAAGCGTACCGCAAGTGCGATGACAAGACCGATCGCGACCTTGATGACCTGCACCCACCAAACCGCTTTCGTTTCAAAATGAATGACACAGTCGTCCATCAGCTTGCCGAGCAGCATGCCAACGGCAGCGCCGACCAGCACATATGCGTTACCGATGCTTTCCTCGGCCATCGGAACGTTTGCAGGATCGGCAGGCAGGGGACTTGCAAGCAGATATGCAAGGAGCGCAATGCAGCCTGCGCAGCTGATTGTAAGAACAGCATTGAGACGACCTTTATGCGACTGTTCGTTCCGGAACATCAAAGCAAAGAAAACCAGAACGATAACGCCGAGCAGAAATCCTACGCCGACGTCCAGCAGTGTATGAACACCGAGATACATACGCGAGAACGCAACAACCAGTGTGAGCAGAATTGCAACGGCGTAAGCCCATTTCTTTTTGAGATAACATGCCAGTCCGCCGAGCGTGATGCATGCCGTCAGGGTATGGCCGCTTGGGAACGAGTAACCGGACGCTGCCGGGATTGCGCTTTCAACCGCCAAAAACGTCGGATCAATGATCCATGGACGCGGGATCATAAAGATAGCCTTCAAAGCTTGCTGCAGGAGACTGCCGAGCATGAATATGCCGAGATAGCGGTATCCGTACCGCTTATCGACACACCACAGCAGAATCATACCGATGACAAGAAAGACCATTTCCTGACCGAGATAGGTCACGGCGGACATGATCGCCGTCATAAAAGGTGTACGCATCTGCGCAATTGTGCGCAGCATCTCCATCAGCCATGCAAAGAGCGGCGTTGCTCCGATTGCTTCTGCAGATTCCATCAATATCATTCCCATACCTCCTATTTAGACCTCAGCAGGGCAAGAATTGCCTTGCATTCGGATACTGTATTATATGAAGTGTGCTTCATGCCGGCACGGTTGCTCTGATGGATCAGGACGGTGTCCGTGCCGTTTGTATAGCAAATGGAATTGTCTGCTTCGTACAGCAAGTACGTCTCACTGCCTTCGGTGCGGCTTTCATAGGTGCTTTCACATTTTCGATAATGCTCGCCGCCGTCAGAAGGGAAGACGGAAATCTCGAGATTGCAGGATTCCAGTCGGTAATATGCGCTCCATTCGTTTTCAATCATCGAAAGGCCTTCCATCGCCGTTTCCGGATCGCGGATCAATGCGATCGCCTGTTCCATCGAAAGCAACGTTTCCATACGAAGGCCGGATTCTTCTTTGCCGATAAAATACCGGTATGTATCGTCCTGCCCCTGATAGAATGTATAGTCGGTTTTTGTTTCGTCGCCTTGCTTGTTGCTTTTAAGAAGCGAGCAGGTAATCTCTCCTTGCGACGATGTATCGATCACATCTTTCGATGCATTGACCGGATTTTTGCTCTGTGCAATACTCAGATAAAAGATCTGATGATCCTTCTGATAGGTGTATGCGCGGCGAAGCGTGCCGTAGGTGACCGGATAGCGCTTGCCGAGATTCCAGACAGAGGATGTCGGGGCGTTACCGCCCGATCCGCACCCAAACGGCAGCAAACAGATCAGCAAAACCAGAAGCAGACGGATACGATGTTTCAAGAGAAGCCCTCTTTTCATACATATGATTCATTATCATAACACAGACTGTCAAAAAAGTCACGAAGAAACTCATTCGCTGTCTTATGAAGATATATGAAAGAATTTGAAAAACGGACTTGACAGAATCAAACTTTTTGCTATAATAGAAAAGGTTCCGCCAAAGTAGCTCAGTCGGTAGAGCGACGCAC
>CALFIV010000008.1 GCA_937877295.1 uncultured Clostridia bacterium | reverse complement strand
CTCCATGCCTGCACGATGGCATCGCAAGTCTCCTCTTGTTCGGGAGTCAGTGCCACGGCAGAACCGCTACAGTTGACGAACACGACAGGCCTTCCGGTAGCATGCATGGCTCGCAAGAGGCGCTGCTGAACGTTGGGCAGTTCAATATCCTGTTTGTCGCCGCCCTCACCTTCCAGCTGGGCAGAGATACCACCAATGACAATGATGGCGTCGGCAGCGCTCACTTCCTTTGCCAGCTCCGTATAATCCACAAGTATCCGTTCGCAAATGTCGCCCCTTATTATACCCCGGCGGCAAATTTTTTGTCCTTGAATTTTTTTTTGAGGCTGGAGACTTCCATGTCCTGCACGCTTTTGGACGGGCGCATGAGCGCGGCAGCCCCGATGAGCCCGGTGAGCTCGTCCGCGGCAAAGAGAATTTTTTCCATCTCGTGCACGGGCTCGATGCTGCTGCACAGGCCATAGCCGTGGCTGCATATGGAACGGATCATGTCTTCGCCCACATGTCCTTCGCGCAGCAGTTCTGGCGCCTTTTGGCAATGCTGTTCCGGATACTTTTCAAAGTCTATGTCGTGGAGCAGGCCGGTGATGCCCCAGTAGTCTTCTTCTTCGGCATAGCCGCGGCGGACGGCATACCAGCGCATGACCTGCTCCACGGTGATGGCGTGCTGGATATGGAACGGTTCGGCATTATGCGCTTTGAGCAGGTTCAGGGCCTGGCTACGGCTGATGGTGCTTGCAAGCATGGTTTCCTCGTTGCGGGCAACCGCAGCCGCATATGCTGCAAAACAGGGCAGCGCCGGCGGCAGCGGCAGCAGCGCATGGCCGAGCTGCGTCATAAACGGATAGGTTGCGCCCGCGATCAGAATCGTGATCAGCGCGCCGCGCCACCACTTGCCCTTGGTCTTGATGCCTGCCTTCGGCGGCAGCGACTGCACGAGCTTCTTGAAGAACGGAATGCGCAGCAGCAGCTCCATAAACGGCAGCAGCGCCGCGATCGTGCAGAGCATGGCAAGCAGCACGAGCCATTCCTTGAGCATGCAGATCTGATCGTCAAACGCCGGTCCGGTCAATGCGTTTTCGAACGCGCTGTCAAACCAGTCGAGCGCAACGGCTAAGCCCCGCGCGTTGTGCGTGGTGAGACGGTGGTTGGTGTAGAGAAGCTCCATTCTGCGCGCTGAGCCGTCATTGAACGTTCCGAAGGTTGTATCCCACGCAGCGCTCTCGGCAGTCGTGCCGAGAAATTCTGTGCGCAGATCGGATCGCAGAATGCTCTCGTCCACATTGCGCTTGTAGTCGCGGAAGTAGCTGAATTCGTCCCATTTCGCCTGCAGCAGCAGAACGTTGTTGAAGTGGATGTTCGCGGAGTCGTATGCCGAATCGCGGAACAGCTCGCCGCATTGCAGCACGGTTGCCTTCGGTTCGATCTCCGTACCGGCATACGCCGCAGCGACGGTCCAGCCGGACCATGTGCCCATGGAATGGCCGCTGACGCCGAGCTTGGTGCTGTCAACGTTCGGACGCGTCGCGAGAAACGCATAGGCCGCGATGCCGCCGCAGGAGCTGTCGGTGATCGCGTTGCCGTCGTTGTCCTTGGAATAGCGTTCGTTGAAGAACGAGAGGTTCGAGAAGTTCATCAGGATGCGATAACGCACCGTGCCGTGCACCTCGCGATAGGTGCGGTCTTCTTCGCTGTCCTCGCCGTAATTGACCTTGACCATATGATTGACGTAGCCGCGTTCCTTTAACCCCGGAACGGACGCGCCGTGGCCGTATTCATCGACGGAAAGCACAACGACGCCGCGCCGCGCAAGCTCGATCGCGTAGGCGGCGTTCGTTTCATGATCGTTCTGATAGCCGTGCAGCAGCAGAACGCCGGGCGCTTTTTCGCCTTCCCTGAGTCCCGCGGGCTCGTAGAGCTTATAGAACAGATCGCCGACGTCGGTTTGAAGATATCCCTCCGTGACGTCAATCGTGCCGAAGCCGGTCTGGACGCGGTTCGCAACCGCCAGCGCAGCGAACGCGACGATCAGCAGAATCGCCAGAAGCATGGCAGGCAGCTTCCAACTCCGTTTCATGCAAGTCCCCCCTTGATGTGCAATTTTATATATTATAACACGACAGCGGCGTGTTTTCAACTGCCGGTATGCAAAAATGCGGTTTCGGGAAAACTCTCGATATGTGGATTCTGATCGTCGCGTTTGTTTTGCTGTTTCTGATTTTGCTGCTGTCCATGCCGTTGATCGTGGAGGCGCGCGTACGCATCGGCTTGCGCGGTGCAATCGTGCGTGGGAAGCTTTATCTGCTCGGACTCATCCCGATCCCGGTCCGGCTGACGGTGCGGCTGTTTTCCGAACCGTGTTTTACACTTCAAATCGGGAAAAAACGGATCTCGCTGCTGAGCCGGCCGCAAAGCGGTACGCGCGGGATCACAGACGGCGTTCGTCTCTTGCATCTCTACACGGTCGTTACCGCCGGCGTGGAGGGCGATCCGGCGGTTTCAACGGTACTTTCGGGGCTCTTCGGCGTGCTTCTTTCCATGCTGATCCCGCTGCTTGCCGAGATGGGCGGCGTGCGGGTACGCCCGGCAAAGCAGTCGATGGTCCGGCTTTCGTTTTCGCTCGGCGCACTCGTACAGCCGGTTGACGCGCTGATCGGCTTTTGGCGCGAACGGCGTATAGCGCGGGCGAAAGCGGCAAACAATAGCAGAAAACCGAAAGAAAAGAGGACTGTATGATGCATCCGGTGGAAACCATTCTGCAAACGACGATGCGCGAAATCAAAAACATCGTCGATGTCAACACGATTGTCGGCAACCCGATCTACGGCGAGGGCGGCGCGGTGCTGATTCCCGTCAGCAAGGTGTGCCTCGGCTTCTTTGCGGGCGGCGGCGATTTTCCGACCCAGACCGTCGCAAGGAAAGGCCAGCCCGAAAGCGACGCCGATCGTTACCCGTTTTTGGGCGCAAGCGTAGTCGGCGTATCCATCACGCCCAAGGCGTTTCTGTATATGCAGGGCGGGCAGGCGACGCTGATGCACGCCGACTGCGACAACACGCTTGACCGTCTTGTGCAGCTCATCCCGACCGCAATGAACGAAATCCGCGAAGCGATCGAAAACGTCCGCTGCCAGAAGGCGGAGGAGGAATCGTGAAACGCGCGCTGACTGCGCTGCTCGTTGCGGCGCTGTGCATTCTGCCGAGGGTTTCCAAAG
>CALFIV010000007.1 GCA_937877295.1 uncultured Clostridia bacterium | reverse complement strand
ATCTGCATCCCGACTGGCTGATCATGCATAACGGCAAACCGTGGATGAACGGTTCGAACTGGGGCGGTTTCTATTCGCTCGATATCGATAAGCCCGAGGTTGTGGCTTATGTCAACAAGGTGCTCGACCGCGTGCTGCATGAATGGGGCTTCGACCTCGTCAAGCTCGACTTCCTCTACGGCGCAGCGCCGTTCGGTACGGAAACCGAATCCAGAGCGGCTCGCATGATCCGGGCGATGGACATCCTGCGCAAGGCTTGCGAAGGCAAGATGATCCTCGGCTGCGGCGTTCCGCTGTGGCCTGCGTTCGGCAAGGTTGAATACTGCCGCGTCGGCTGTGACGTGGGTCTCGACTGGAACGATACCAAGCTCATGCAGGCAACGCACCGCGAGCGCGTCTCGACCAAGCAGTCGATCGAGGATACGATCTTCCGCCGTCAGCTGACGGGCCGCGCATTTATGGGCGATCCCGATGTGTTCTTCCTGCGCGAACAAAACTGCAAGCTCACGCCCGAGGAAAAGGAAAAGCTCTATACGGTCAACGCGCTCTTGGGCGGATTCCTGCTCACCTCCGATGCGCTCAATGCCTACACGGAGGAGCAGAAGGCGAAGTTCCGTGCGATCCGACAAATGAAGGAACGGGCGACGGATATCAAGGTCGACGCGGACGACGGCGTTACAATTCGCTACACGCTCGACGGCGAGAAGAAGTCGCTTCGCATCCTGTAAGGCGCAAGAAGGAGGAAAACAGCATGAACGCAAGAGCATACAGGCAGCTTTTTCAAGACACCGATTTTGTCCATCGCAGCGGTACGCCGGAGGAGCTGCGCGTCGCCGAATATCTGAAAGCGCGCTGCGAGGCGATGGGCGTGCAGGCACATCTGGAGTCGTTTCCCGTGCCGATGGGCGAGATCGAAGAGGCACACGTCTATGCGGACGGCAAAGAGATCCCGGCAAAGGGCTTTTTCTGCTGCGGCAGCGGCGAAATCGAAGGCGAGCTCTATTATATGCCGGCGCAGGACAAGGTTTCTATTGCAGGCGCAAAGGACAAGATCGTGCTGATGGATACGTCCGGCATCGGCTTTTTCGGGTATCAGGACCTGATGAAAGCCGGCGCAAAGGGCATTCTGTTCCAGTATGGCGATCTGCACAACGGCAACCGCGACATCGATGAGCGCGATCTGCGCGCCGCCGTCGTGGGCGAGCAGCGCAAGGTTCTCTGTGGCATGCTGCATGTTTCCACAGCGGTCGCGCTGGTGAAGCACAAGACCAAGCGCGTGCGCATCGCCATCCGCCAGCGCGAATACGAAGGGCAGTCGCATAACGTCGTGGCAGAGCTTCCGGGAAAGCGCGACGAATGGATCGCGCTGTCTGCACACTATGATTCCACGGCGCTTTCACACGGTTCATACGACAACATGACCGGCTGCGCGGGGCTTTTGGGTGTGATGGAAGCAATGAAGGATCGGCCGTTGAACTACGGTCTGCGCTTTGTCTTCTGCGGCAGCGAGGAGCGCGGGCTTTTGGGCTCGAAGGCGTATGTGCGCGACCATGAAGCGGAGCTTGCGCAAATCGTGCTGAACGTCAATCTGGACATGATCGGCACGATCATGGGCAAATTTCTCGCACGGGTTTCCGCAGAGGAAAAACTGACGCACTACCTCCAATATATGGGCGCGGAGCTCGGATTCCCCGTCGAAGCCAAAAACGGCGTTTACTCCAGCGATTCCACACCGTTTGCCGACAAAGGCGTACCCGCTCTTTCCTTTGCGCGGATCGCAGGCGGAAACGTTGCCCCGATCCATTGCCGCTTCGACCGTCCGGACGTTCTCTCCATGGATCAGCTTATCGCGGATATCGCGTTCATTGCGGAGTTCACCCGCCGTATGGCGATGGCTGCCGTTTGCCCCGTCGACCGCGAGATCCCCGATTCGGTCAAAAAGGAGCTGGACGAATACCTGTTCCGCAAGCGCAGGTCCTGAAGAGCAGCATTCCGGCGTTTTGCAAAACAGACGCCGCAAAAAACAGCGCCCCGCATCTTGCGGAGCGCTGCCGTTTGTTTTGGGATTATTCTGTGTAGGTGGTCATACGGCGAATCAGATCGAAGCAGAGTTCAAAGATGTCGTCGCGGTTTTCGTCCATGACGTGCTCGATCACAACGTCGTTGACGAGTCCGGTCATGCCGGTGCAGTAGTTGGTGATCAGTGAGAGCGCGGCATATTCCATACCGAGGTCGCGGCACAGCGGCGCTTCGGGAATGATCGTCTGGCCGACGACTTGTCCGCCCAGCATGCGGATCGCGCGGGTTTCTGCCGCGGTCTCAAAGCGCGGGCCTTCCATACAGGCATAGACGGCGCGTCCGGAATAGGGCAGACCGTGCTGCTGGATGAGCTCTTCCAGCGTATCGTTCAGGGAACTGGAGAATACATCCTCCATGCCGGTGTGCAGATCCTTGCGGTGCTCGCGCTCAAAGGAGGAATAGCGCATCTTGGTGAAGTCGATGAAGTCGTTGATCAGGCAATACTCACCCAGATGCAGCGCATAATCGCAAGCGCCGACCGAGCTGACGCCGATGACGTGCGTGACGCCGATTTGATGCAGCGCATAGATGTTGGCACGATAGTTGATGTTGCTCGGGTCATTGGCATACAGCACGCCGTGACGCGAAAGGAAGATCACTTCGTTGCCCTCTTTGAGCTTGCCCTTAAAGACGACGACGTCGCCGTAAGGCGTAGAAACCGCCTGCTCCCGATAGCGCATCGGAAGCGTTTCGATGTTTGTACCGCCGATGATCGCGATTTTCATATCGATCAGAATCCTCCGTATCAAGTTTTGAACATATTTATGATAGCACAGCGCAAATCGAATGGCAAGGGCGCAGAGGAATATATTCGACAAAAAAACGGCAGGCGGCTTGCCTGTCGCCTGATGCGCGTGATTCAGTTTATGTTCAGCGTGATTGCCCATTCGGGGTAATCGGTCCGGTCTTCTTGGTACGAATCTTCAGCGTGCTTTCGTCAAATGAACCGGTCGGTCCGGGAGAAACCGTTTCGAGCAGATTCCCTTGCGTGTCCTGAATTTCCACTCTGTCAACACGGGAAAGACTTGGAATCAATTCCAGCGTCTGCACGGAACGAAGACGGTCGTACGCAACGCTGCCGAAGAAGTTCAGTTCGATCAGCCAGCCGTTGCTTTGACGGGTAAAGCCTCCGGCGTAAGAGGAAGCCGCCTGCACGCCGTCAATCCGGATGCTCCAACGAAGGTTTCGGACAATCATCTTGCGCGCACGGTCTTCGGTGATGAGGGTTTGATTATCATTCTGCCAAAAAGCAATCGGACTATCGCTCAGGCGGCAACCTTCGGCGTAGGTAACGGAGATTTGGTTGTTATCACAATAAGCCTTGATTCCGTCGTACACCGACACACCCGGCGTAACAGGCTCGGCAGTGTAGCCGCCATAATCGAGGGTCTTGGCGTTTGGACCGATTACGGCAACGCGCTTTACCTTGCCTGCATCCAAGGGGAGAACGCCATCATTTTTGAGGAGAACCATAGTCTTGCGGGCGGCTTCGCGGGCCTTCAGCGCCTGAGAGGCTTTCTCCACGATGCGTTTCGCGGGCGTGGGGTTCTCCTCCAGGAATTCGCCTAAGCCGCGGGACACCACGTTTTGCACCAAGCCGCGGATTTCGGTGTTGCCGAGCTTGCCCTTGGTCTGGCCCTCGAACTGCGCTTCGGTCAGCTTTACGCTCACCACGGCGGTGAGGCCCTCGCGCACGTCGTTGCCCT
>CALFIV010000006.1 GCA_937877295.1 uncultured Clostridia bacterium | reverse complement strand
CAGCTGCTGCCGTATGCAGATACCGAACCGCCGATCCTTCCCGTTCTGCACGCTTCTGCCGGAGCAGAGTACGCGCGTACGGTGTACGGCGTCAACGATCCGGATGTACTGCAAGCGATTCGCCTTCACACGACCGGCGACGCCGGGATGAGCGACCTTGATAAAGTCGTGTATCTTGCCGACATGATTGAACCAAGCCGCAGTTATGACGGCGTTGACGAAATTCGATCGGCAGGCGATCTCAATGAAATGATGGTTCTTGCTTTATCGAGAAGTATTTGGTATATTAAAAGCAGATCAGGCGAAGTGCATCCGGCTACGCTGCGTGCACTTGCCGACTTAGGAGGAAAGTAATGGAACGATACGGTGAAAAAGAAGCTCTTGCGATCTGCGAGCTTTTATATGAGAAAAAAGCGATCGACATCCTTGCGCTCCATATCGGAGATAAAACAATTATAGCCGATTGGTTTGTCGTAGCAAGCGGAAACTCCGTTACGCAAGTACGTGCGCTTTGTGACGCGCTTGAGGAAAAATCCGGAGAAATGGGACTCTCGATCCGCAGAAAAGAGGGCTATGATGAAGCACGATGGGTTGTGTTGGATTTCGGATTTGCGCTTGTACACATCTTCCATCCGGAAGAACGCGCCTATTACAATATCGAACGGTTGTGGGAAGGCGACGACAATATGATCCGCTATCCCCTTTCCGAATAAATTCTCAGGAGGTACTCCATGAATCTTGCAAAGTATATCGATCATACGCTTCTGAAGCCCGAATCGACACGTGACGACATTCTTCGCATTTGTGAGGAAGCGAAGCGGTATGACACAGCCAGTGTCTGCGTCAATCCATTTTGGATCAGCTTTGTTGCTGAACAATTGAAAGGCACTGATGTGACGCCCTGCTGTGTCATCGGCTTTCCTCTGGGCGCAACGCTTCCCTCTGTAAAAGCGTTTGAAACAGCGGAAGCGATCAAGGATGGCGCAAAAGAGGTCGACATGGTCATGAACGTCGGCGCTGCAAAGGGTGGCGAATGGGATATCGTCAAGGAAGACATTGCTGCAGTCGTCAACGCTGCAAAAGGTAATGCGCTTGTTAAGGTAATCATCGAGACATGTCTTTTGACGGATGAGGAAAAGGTGCATGCCTGCAGGATCGCCCAGGAAGTCGGCGCTGATTTTGTAAAGACCAGCACAGGATTTTCCACCGGTGGCGCAACCGTCGAAGATGTCAAATTGATGCGTGAAACGGTCGGCCCCGATATGGGCGTCAAAGCCAGCGGCGGCGTTCGTTCTAAGGCGGATGCGGAAGCCATGATTGCTGCCGGAGCTTCGCGTATCGGCGCAAGTTCCTCCAAAAAAATCATCGAAGGTTAAATCCGAGAAATTGAAAGCCGCTCATTTGAGCGGCTTTTCTTTACGCTTCATAGAACAGAACGTTTTGCGCACGTAAAAAGTCTTTGATTACATCCAGATGCGTATGTACTGCAAGATGCAATGCGCCGCGATCCAGATAAGGCTCCTGATTCGGCAGTTCCATCTTGATATCTGCCCCGAGCATCATCAATCCAATCCCGCTTTGCAGCCCGATGACTTTGCCTTCCGAATCAAACAACGGTGAACCGTTCATGCCAACCGTACCGGCATTGGTCGTTTCGATACCAAATGTACGTTCACCGTCGGCAATATACCGTGTGACCATGCCGTCCAAGGCAAATTGCGCAGATGCGTTCTTCCCCGTGTCGGTAAAGAGAATCACGTCTTGATCTGCATCATATCGAAAATTGTGAAACTCAGGCATCGGAAAACCGACACGGCAAACCGTCTGTCCTTGTTTGGGCGCGCTTTCCGCAAAGGTAACATGATCCCGATATAAATATTGACCATCCGTTACAAAATGCAGCAGCGCAAGATCGTACTTCGGATGCGGCTTGCATTCGATTCGCACATTGCCGCTTGCGCAGCCCATAAAAGAAAATCGAATCTGGATCACGCTATCCTTGTTCAGCTTCATATCGCTTTCCAACCGTTTTAAAGCAAAGCGATAGCTTTCGTCATGCGTCAGATGTGATTTTCGCTCAAGAAAAGCATGATACTGCTGCTCAACGGCATTTGCTGCCTGCAGAACCGTAGCGACTCGCTTTGAAGTAATCGCATATCCCCTCTCATTTACAAAAAACAGCGTGGCGATATCCGGCAGTATCGCATTGTCCGAAAACCTTCTGCGAATGATATGCATCGGACGTACTGCTTGCGATACTTGTTCAATTGCTTTTACAAACATGTTCATTCTCCTTTTCCATGTGTAGAAATAAAATCTATTACGTTCAATTCCGGTGTATTGAATATTCGCGGAAACGCGATTGTATTGCCGAGTCCGCGAGAAACATACATGCGGCTCTTACCACTCCGATACCATCCTTCCGTATACTTCGGAAAAAGCCCCTGCTGCGGTGCATAAATCCCATGCCGTCCGATTCGGATTTGTCCGCCGTGTGCATGGCCGGACAGAATCACGTCAGCGCCTGTATCTCCATAGATCGGAAACCGTTCCGGACGATGCGCCAGCACAAGATTGAAACGATGCTCGTTCAACATCGATGAAAGTTTTTCAGCCGGCGCATTCTGTGTCAGGCCGATCAACCGGCATTGATCCAGATCCACGAAGCTATCTCGCAGCACGCAAACGCCCATTTGCGCAATTTCTTGTATATAACGTTCACCCGTTTCCTTCAGTGAGCATTCATGGTTGCCTTCGATAAAGTATACCGAGGCGATCGGAACGGCTCTTTTCACAAACGCAAATGCATTCTTGCAGGCGCTGCGATCGTGGCGGTTAAACAAATCGCCCGTGATAACGATCAAATCCGGATTTGCTTTTTGAATCTCGTATATCAACCGGATCTGATCTTTGCCGAATGCCTGATCATGCAGATCGCTTACCTGCACAACCCGAAATTGCGTTTTTACAGCGCCAAGTTGACAGCTTGTAAATGTTGTCTTGAATCTGCGATTCTCCAAGAAAAAAAGCAAATAAAGCAGTAAAAGTATCCCCAAGGCAATCGCAATCAGTATCATTCGCGACATCCTTTCGCAAGCTTTCGGATCACATGATCATAATGGAAATGCGGTACTGTGCAGTTGCTGCAATCTTTGATGCCGTTTGAGAGATACGTCGGATTACCGCCGCAATCCTCCATACGATACAACGGACAATAGCAAAACAGACAGTTGAAATGCTCCGCATCGTCTGTTCTATGACAGGGAAAATATGCGCAAACACGGTTCTGTACAAAAGCATAGGCTGGCTTCTCAGTTGCGCCTGCTTCCCATTCCTCTCGCGTCATCGAATACCGGCATTCGTCCTTCATGGTACCGTCATAGATTTGGTACGATTTGCGTAAAGTACCTTCATATTGAAACCCGCATCTTTGGATTACATTTCTGGATCGAATATTTTCGGGAAAATGTCCAATCTGAACAAGATTCAGGTGCAATGTTTCAAACGCAAATTTGAGCGTGGCTTTTACGGCTTCCGTCATGTAACCGTGACCCCAATAATCCGGATGCATGACGTAGCCGATTTCACGAAGAGATTCATTGTCACTTTTATGCAGACCAATCGATCCGATCACACGTTGTTCGGTTTTCAGGACAATTGCTCTTGTTTCATTCTTTTCGATCGTATGCGCTAAATATGCACGCGTTTCGTCGATTGTTTCATGCGGCTTCCAACCGGCAGCCGGGCCAACCAGTGGAGACTTTGCATAGTCAAACAATGCTTCGGCGTCGTCCGTCGTCCAAGCACGCAGGATCAAGCGTTCTGTTTCAATCATTGTCATATTCGCCTCATGCCATATGGGTTTCGATTGCGTTTGCAAGGATTATTGAAATACGGGCCATCAATTCGTGATGCTCGATGATCAGATCATACACCGCATCCTCCGAAAGCACTCCGCGCTTCAAGCCTTCCGGCAGTTTACCGGCTTCATCTGCTTCAAAATCTTTCATCCAATCGGTACCGTCGTAATACTTGTACAGATTTTTGAATGCCTTTTGATTTTTCTCATAGACAGAAAGACTTCGGATAGCGTTTTGACCGCTTCCGCAGACGTATCATAGCAACGCTCCATTTCTTGGATGCGATCAATTTGTTTCATAAATCCACTCCTTTATCCGCGATAGCCAATGCCATACGTATCCGTGTAATAGTCAATTCTTTTAGATTCTGCAAAGATTGGAGGATAGAGATTCTCCTTTGGATCGATGTCTGCAAGCCGGCAGACAGCTTCATGGCAGCGAACTGTTAAATCACGCCGCTGTTCTTTCTTCGGCAGGTCAGGATTCGCAAGGATCGGTTCGCCGATCGTAAGTGTAAAACAAGCAATCTGTCGGAAGATGTGTTTGCGTATCCAGCCGGGTTCACGGTAGGAAAAACCCATCGGCAAAACAGGTCGACCGCTTTCGCATGCAATATGGGCTGTTCCCGGTTTAAACGGCCGTATCGGCGCGTAAAACTCCCACATGCTGCCCTCAGAATAGATCTGCAGCCAACCGCCGCCCTGTACCAACTTGATGATCTCCTTGAGGTAGGTTTTTGTTGCCGCAAGATCGGTATCCGGAATCGGAATTCCACCGACCATCCTGATCAGTGTTCCGTTTTCTCCGTTGATATTCGGCGTCCATGAAATCACATTTGTGCGATACGGACGAACAGCCTTCATGATGCACAGGTAATCCCAAAGATGTACATGATTGCTGCATGAAACAATGCCCTTTTGTATCGTTTCCCGATGTTTTTTCAGATTCTCACGGCCCTTTACTTTGAGTCCCAAGCGGATCGTTGTGATTGGGAAGACAAGAATGTTTAATAAAAAACGAATCATGCCCTGCCGAAACAGAAACCACCGGCTTTTGTCGATATACGGATAGTCGGTATCAAACACGATGCCGCGATTTTTATGAACCTGAAGATAGTGACGATCCTTCCATTCCGGATATGGATACCGATCGGTTTTGGGATCAAACATGCTCATTACCTCGCCTGCTATGATAAAAATGATACAGGAATCCACGTTTCTTGTCAATGTACTGTCAGGAAAGTGTTGCACGCAGCACAAGCGGGTTGTGATCGGCGTACGCAAAACCAAGATCCTGTGTTTCCATCGATTCTACAATGAGATTGGAAGATACAATAAACCCGTCAATCAGATAATATTGAAATGTTTCGTGATCGGCATTCTGATAGGGCATGTTCAGAAGGCGGCAGCTCGGTACGGTTTCGTCCATCAGAAATGCAAAGCCGTCGCCAAACTGTGTAACGTCGATCACAGGCGCAGCCCAGTTTTCGCCATATAACGGATAGGCGTTCTGATCTGCGCTGGAGAAGATCTGATTGAAATCGCCGCCGGCAATGACATAGTTGCCTTTTTCCGCTTCCGTTCTCAGGAGATCTGCAAGCACTTTGGTTTGCGCAAGCTTACCTTCACCGTCGTCATATGCCTCGAGATGCAAATTGACGATCACGAGCTCTCGATCGCTGTTTTCGATTACGATTCGAGAAACAAGCAGACAACGCTTCAGGTTAATGGTACTCATCGGCCATGAAAACGGAACGGGAAGCTGAATACGTTCCGCGGTTTGCATTTTATATGCAGAGAACGATGCAATACCTGCATCTACCTTGCCAAGCGTCTTTGGCAGCGGATACGGGACAAGGGCGGCTTTGTAGTTCATCGCAAACGCGTTGTCATACCCGCTTAAATGCTCCTGCAGATATGTATATTCGTTGACGCCACATGATCTTGCGGAGTCACGATCTACTTCCTGTATCAGCAGAATGTCCGGCTGAACGGCGACGATCGTTTGTGCAATCCCGTCCATGTTTCGCAAGACAGCTTCCTTGCTCTCTGCGCGCACCATCGTTCCGCCGTCCAAGAAGAAATCCGAGTTCTCATCCAGTGCGCCGTAGCCGATGTTCCATGTCATTAACGTTACGGTATCCCCTGTGGAAAGGTTCTTATTTGCCGTGCCCTCCACCGTTATCGATTCCAGATCTGACGGTCGATATTCCGCAACAGTCAGAAATCCGAGAAAACCGATGACCAGCAAGAGAATGACGCCGATGCAAATGCCGATCACTTTCAGGATTCGCGAGAAAAGACTGCGCTTTTTCTTAGATTGTTCCATATTCTTCCCTTTCTTCTTGATATTTTTTCCAGATATGCCGGGCAAGCAGTACTACGAGTAAGGTCAAGACAAACAGCACGCATTCGGTGATCCATACTGAACAGTACTGTGCGGCAATAACCGTTACGCCATCCAACAAAAGATGCAGTATGATCGCAAGCGGATACAGCAGCCACTTTCCGTTTCGATTCGCTCCAAACCACACGATGACCGAAAGTGAGATCTGCAGAGCGACGGCAAAGATACGCTCGATTATGCCGATTAGAAACGTATACGGCGCACCGGAAGTCAAGCTGTCAAATACCGCCTGAACCTGCGGCATCTGTTCCGCCGGAACGTTGTTTGTCAGATGCGACGTCAGCCCGAGGTTCAGCATCACCGATATAATCAGATTGCTGATCATTGCGCCGCCAAGCAGCATCGCTGCTTCAAATCCGCCGTGTCCCGCGCCATACATCAGTGCATCGACGTCTTTGTTACGAACCTTTTTCAGAATCGTTTTGAATGCAACGAACCGTCCGGTCTCTTCGAACAATCCTGCCATAAAGCCTCCGTAGAGCGCATATAGCCAGATGTTGTTCAGGATTGTTTTGCCGATCGGCAATACATTCAGTACAAGCTGATGGACCAGCGTTTCCAATACCAACGCAAATACCAGCATAACTGCGCATCCGATAAAGAACGGAAGCAAATCTGCATGCTTTTTCTTACGAAGCCAAATACAGAGCACCACCGGTATTGCAAAGGCAACCAGCGCAGAGATTGCCATGCAAACCATTGACCAAACAGATACGGATGCGTTCATCATTGTACCTCCCTGTTCTCATGCAATAATGGGTATCTGATACCTGTCAAATACGCTTGAACGGCTTCTCTGTGGTCTTGGGCAAACAGATCCGGCAAATCTTCCGGCGCAAAGAACCGAAGCTCTAAAGATTCCTCATCCGTCTGCGGGTAACCGGCAAGAATCTCGGCGGTGAAGTATGCCCCAATCGTATGTGCCCGGTCTCCGTTGCTCCATACCATATCATGATTATGAAAGATTCCAAGAAAAGACGTCAGCCGCACGTGGAGCTTGGTTTCCTCGTAGATCTCTCGAAGCGCGGTTTCTTCGTATGTTTCATGCAACTCCATTAAACCGCCGATCAGTCCCCAGCGGTTGTTATCGCTGCGCCGCTGCATAAGTATTTTTCCATTCTGCACGATGATCGCGCCGGCGCAGTTCAAAATGATCTTTCTGCTGCCTATCTGCACTCTCAATTCTTTGATGTAGTCCATGTATCCTCCGACAGGTTGTCCTATATCAGTTCGTAGCAATCACAGTTGTATTCATAACCGTCGCGCTCACTGATGCCGTTTTGCTGTGAGTATAAACAAACCCGAAGCTTTTTGCAAGCGCCGACGCATTGTTTTCACGAAAACAACTGCACAAAAACTTATGTCCGTTGAGCTGATGAAACATCAAATCAATCAACGCAAGCAGCATCTCTTTTCCAAATCCGCAGTTTTGATACGCTTTCATTCCTCCACACTTGGATCTGACCGCTGAGCAGTCAATCCGTGTTTTTTCAGCATGACTAAATACGCAAAAGCGAGCGCGATACCTGCAATACTGAATATGGCGTCCCAGATGTCCGGAGTGTTCAATACAGGGATGAAGCACTCATAAACCACGCACAATATGGCAAGCAAAAGCGCTGTGATCGTAATGATCTTTATTTTCCCTCCAACTATCAGGACAACAAACCCGAATATCAGCAAAAGCATCATGCAAAGAGCAAAATTCGTTATGTGCGCAAGCAAAAAATCGGGAAGCAGTTTGATGTCGGAGCCTATATGGTTCAGCCAGCGGCAAAGCATAAGTATTCCCCCGACAACGATCAGACACAGATAGATAATCAGATACTTTTTCTTCATTTCATATTTTGCCACGCTTTCTCCTCCTGATACCGCTGCCATCCGCCGCTGCTGATGGCAGTGTGGGAGCCTTGGTGCATCTGTTCTACAAACATGAATTTAACTGCGAACTTTCAGAATGTCGAGGGTATGATTGGATGCTCCGATCAAATCTTGCCGCTCGCATGTTGCAAAGTGATATTCCATCCATTTAGCAAAAGTGTCCTGATCCATTTCGTCAATAAAATCGCTTAAGTAATGAGCTGCTCCGTCTGTTGCTATCATATTGATTCTATCCAGAGGAAACTTGGAATTCAGCAATGAAATATCCTCGGTTCTGACCAACTCAAATATTTCTTTCGGCTCGCTCTTGCAGTGCCAGTCATCCGTCAGCATATTCATTTTTGCGACCTCATTAAGATGACCGCCCAAAAACACGTACTGAATTATTGTGGGTTCATTCATGCAATAAGCGACCAGAATATATCCACCCGGCTTTGTAACACGTACCGCTTCAGACATCGCCTGTATCTTATCTTCAAATGTGTAAAGGTGGTACATGGGACCCAAGAGCATTGTCAGATCAAATGATTGATCACGGAATGATGAGAGATTCAGCGCATCACCTTGGATTGCGGTAATCGGTTCAGTGCCATTCAGTTTTGATCTTAAAACATCCAGATTGTGCTGCACCAATTCAACCGCCGTCACAGAGTATCCTTCCTTTGCAAGTGCTACGCTATATCTGCCAGTGCCTGCGCCGACTTCCAAAATATTGGGCGAATTAAACTGAGAAATGCATTCATGGATGTATTTCATCGTAGTCAGATATTCAACCTGTCCATGCTGCGACAAAAGTCGTTTATCTTCATCTCTGCTGGCATAGTATTCATCAAGTAAACTCATATTTTTTCCTCCGCAATCGAGTATTTAGCGATTCAGCCATTCTTTTAGTCGAGATAACACTTCTTCTTTATCTTTAGCAGATATTGCCCAACTCTTTTTCACTGCATAATGATGACCAAACTCGCTATCAGTATAGGTGTTCCCATTAAGCATTACGGGCTTATCATATCTCGGCCTAACGTGTATATGAAGATGCGGATCAGGTTCTGGCTTTTTATAGAAATTATTCATCAAGCAGCTCCAATTACATAAAGTTGCTCCTAAAACCGTCTTCAAAGAAGTCTCAACTTTACAAATCAGATTGCGAAGATCCTCCCATTCGTCATCTGTTAGCTCTATCATTGAACCGCAGTGACGCTTCAGAACCAAGATACATCGCCCTATATAATCCTGTTCATCTGACAGAAAAACAGACCAAAATGTACTCTCGAACACCTGAAACCGTTTGTCTTCTTCAGATAGATTGCACCATTCACAATTATCCATTCTTTCACCCACAAATAACTTTTTATCTATTTCGTCTTCATTCGGACATCGAAACAACAGTTACAGCCCCGTTTGACAACAGAACGAGAGTCTCAACCTCTCGAAAACCCTCAAATGACAACAATC
>CALFIV010000005.1 GCA_937877295.1 uncultured Clostridia bacterium | reverse complement strand
TTTTATTGCTTTGGGAGGATTGGTCCATGCAATCTGAATGGGGACATGCGCTGAAGCTGACAGTTTACGGCGGCTCTCATGAAAAGGAGCTTGGCGTGAGACTGTGCGGTCTTCCGAGCGGAACGCCTGTTGATCTCGACGCGCTGCAAGCCTTTCTCAACCGCCGCGCACCCGGCTCGGGCGTCGGCTCGACCACGCGAAAGGAATCGGATCGGCTGATCGTCCGCAGCGGGATCATAAACGGTTGTGCCGACGGCAATACATTGGAGATCGCAATCGAGAATACCAATATGGATTCAAAGTCCTATGACGCCTATCGAGACGTTCCGAGGCCGTCCCAAATTGATCTGCCTGCCAGACTGCGTTTCGGCGAGCAGACGGATCTGCGTGGCGGAGGTCATTTTTCCGGACGTATGACAGCCGCATACTGTATTGCCGGCGGCATTGCAATGCAAGCGCTTTCGATGCGCGGCGTCGAGATTTCCGCACATCTTTTGTCCGTCGGATGTGCTTCTGATCGCGCGTTTGATCCGGTCTGTCCTGAACTGCAAGCCGTCAAAGGCAAGACGTTTCCCGTTCTCGACGATGCGGTCGGTCATGCGATGATGGATATCATTTCAGCCGCAAAGACGGATGGCGATTCCATCGGCGGAACGATCGAATGCGCCGTTACGGGCTTCCCTGCGGGTCACGGTACACCGTTGTTTGACGGTGTTGACAGCAGGCTTTCCGCGCTGCTGTTCGCCGTTCCTGCAGTGCGTTCCGTATCCTTCGGCAGCGGATCTCTGTCTGCGCAAATGAAAGGTTCGGAACACAATGATGCGTATATTCTGCGCAACGGTCAGATCCGAACCAAAGCCAATCGCCACGGCGGCATCATCGGCGGCATCACAACCGGAATGCCAATCCTTTTCACCGTTGCCGTAAAGCCTGCCGCAAGCATATCAAAGCCGCAGCAGACGCTTCGTATTTCAACCGGCGAGCAAACAGAGCTGCACATTGCCGGCCGTCATGATGCGTGTATCGCTGTACGCGCCGTTCCGGTCATTGAGGCGGCTGCCGCACTCGCACTGTATGATTTGTTATTGGAGGAAACCGTATGCTGAATGAGTATCGCGCCATGCTTGACGCCATCGACGATCGAATTCTCGAGGCATTTATGGAACGCATGGATACTGTGGATGCGATCGGAAACTGGAAACGGAAAAACCATCAAACGGCGTACGATCCGGATCGCGAAAAGGCTATGCTTGATCGTCTTTGCAAAGACGTCCCTGCGGATCGGCATGACGCGGTTCTTGCGTTGTATCGCGCAATCCTTGCAATCAGCAAAGCGCAGCAAAACAGGCAAAACACAAATATCATTCTGATCGGCATGCCAGGTTCGGGAAAAACGAGCGTAGCGCGGCATCTTGCTCAGATTCTGGAGCGTCCGATCGCTTCGACCGATGAAGAAGTCGAGCGACGCATCGGCGGCTCAATCGAGTCCCTGTTTCGCACACAGGGTGAAGCCGCGTTTCGGGCAATCGAGACTGAAGTTGTACAAGCGCTTTCCTCCGTTTGGGGCAGCATCATTGCAACCGGCGGCGGTACGATCATTTCGCAGGAAAACCGAAAGATTCTTCGTGAAAACAGCCGAATCTACTATATCCGGCGTCCGTTGCATGAGCTCGATACCGCGGGACGCCCGCTCTCGCAGGGCGAAGGCGCGTTGCAGCGGCTGTATAAGCAACGGCACAGTATTTATGAAACCTTCTCCGATGTGCAGTTGGATGCCGATGATGATTTTTCCCTGACCGCTGATCGGATTGCGGAAGAATTCCGAAAACATTTTGCTGTTTGAAGCAAACAAAAAAAGAGACGCACCGCATCTCTTTCAGCGTGTCAAAAAACCTTTTGACACGCTGTGCAGGCTGTTGATAAGGGAGAGATGGCGACCGCGGGACGCGCGCGACGACACCGCTGTTACGAAGCGTAAGCGGAGTGAGAAAGAATTCGCGTTTTCGCGACGGAGCTATACTAAAGTATGCGACTGAGGATGGCGACGCGCGACCTGACGCGCGACGGCACATCTGAAACGAAGCGAAGCGGAGTGGTGCCGAAAACGCGGATAGTTTGCGGCGAACGATCAATCAAAGAAAGGGCTTTCGAGCCCTTTCCTCATACCGATATTCTTTTTATGACTTCGACGCATACGGTCTGACCCCTTTTTTCGACAGTCTGAAAGAGACGCACCGCGTCTCTTTTTGCATATGTGTGATTATTTACGCTTACCGAGCATCACATTCAGGAGTGCTGCAGCTGCAAGCAGAACGACGCCGATCGCAAGAACAATCCAAGCAAATGCCGCGCTCTTGATACAAAGCGCCAAGATGCCGAACAGCAGGAAGTAGACCGCTGCAAACAGTTCAATCCAACCGACGCGTCTCGCAAATGCGCTGTCCACCTTGCCGGCATGCCGTTCCATCACGAAATTATTGATCAGGGCGTATTTGCCGCGCATCGCGATCAGGTATCCGATCCCACCGAGAAACAGAGCGAACAAAATCATAACAATTCCCAAGAAAATGTACATAACCCTTCCTCCTTGCTTGCGTCATATAAACTTTTAATAAACTTTTAATAAACATAGTATAGCGCAAAAATGCAACAAAAAATCGAAATATATGTTACAAATTTGCTAATTCTGCTATTAACGCAGTATTTATGCATCATTTACGGTTATATATTATTACAAAGCAAACCGTTGTCAATGGGCTGCCGAACCCTCGCCGTTCACGGTCGCTGCGTAAACATCCTCCGGAATCATCGGCGAACCGATCTGTGCAAGCAGCTCCTCCGCGATCTCGCCTGTTTTTGGCATATTGTTCTCCCGCCTGACGAACAAGTTCCAGACGCGGCTGCGTGACCGAAACGGCTTCCGGTGCATTGAACATCGGACTTTCCGGAACGGTTATGATCGTATGATGGAACGGAAACAGCAATTGAAACTGCGCCACTGCCGGCTCAAAATTATGCGTGCCGTTCGGGAATCCGCATCCGCAGATCATCAGGTAGCGCAGGTGCGAGAAATCCGCTTGTCCGGTGTGCATATAACGATCGCCCATTTTTTGCATCGTCATCGAAGACAGCGGCATGGTCCGGTCGATCAGTGCTTTCAGCGGCGCTGGCATTCCATAGCCGTACAGCGGAAAGCTGAATATCAACAGATCGCTTTGCAGGATCTCTTGCAGGACTCCCGCATATCGTCGTCGTAAATGCACATACCGCCGTTTCGCTTGCAGGTGAAGCAGCCCGCGCAGTATTCGATACGCCGGTCGATAACGTCAATGATCTTCACCTGCTGTCCTCCCATGCGCTGCATGCCGTCCAAAAACGCGCAGGTGATATGCATGGTGTCGCTCTTGTCGCGTTTCGGACTTCCGTTGAAAACCAGTAGTTTCATGATCTCCTCTTCCCGTTTGTCTTTCGCGATGCGGACGTGGATGTGATCCCGCCGAAAATCGCAAGCAGCATGATACTGAACAAAACTCCACCCATGATATCCGTAAACCAATGTACGCCGGAAAGCAGCCGGCCGGCTACGGTCAGCCCGAGCACAACATCGCACACGGCGAGCAGGATATTCTGCAGCGTCGCCTGTTTTATGTACTTCGAAATCAAGGTCATGGCGCTTCCCATCACAACGCATACGAGCATCGTATGAGACGACGGGAACGAAGCTTCCGGCTGCGTTTCATCCGGCATGATGATCGGTCGGTAATTGATGATGACCTTTTCAAACAGGACATATAGGCAAATCAGAACAATGTATAATCCGCCGAGGGCAAGAATCTCCCGATCGACCTTCCGCAAACTTCTTCGCTTTATGAGCTGCACCAGACCGAGGAGTCCAAACAGCGCTGCCGTCAGAATCGCCGCCAGAGGCCCGGCGATGGCGCCGAACCAGCCCCAGTAGCGTTTTTTGGAAACCGGCAGATCCCCGATGAGTTTGCC
>CALFIV010000004.1 GCA_937877295.1 uncultured Clostridia bacterium | reverse complement strand
GAGAAGCGGGCCTTGAGGTACTCTCTGTTGAGTCGTGCTATATGACTGACAGAGATACCCTTAGGACACTCCATCTCACAGGCGCGGGTATTGGTACAGTTGCCAAATCCGAGCTCGTCCATCTTGGCTACCATAGCTTTAGCCCTGCGCTTGGCTTCCGGACGGCCCTGAGGCAGGAGGGCAAGCGAACTCACCCTGGCTGCGACGAACAGCATAGCAGATCCGTTTTTACAAGTAGCTACACAAGCTCCGCATCCCACGCAGGCTGCAGCATCCATACTTTCCTCAGCCTTGTCATGAGGAATCAGTATATTGTTGGCATCCTGGGCAGAACCGGTACGTACGGTGATGAAACCACCGGCCTGGAGTATCTTGTCAAAAGCCGTCCTGTCAACTACAAGATCCTTGATTACAGGAAAAGCAGCGCTCCTCCAAGGCTCCACGGTAATGGTGGCTCCATCCCTAAAGTGACGCATAAACAATTGACAGGTAGTTACATGGTCATCCGGACCGTGGGCACGTCCGTCAATGTACAGGGAGCAGGCTCCGCATATACCTTCACGACAGTCGTGGTCAAACGAAACAGGTCCGCTGCTCTTACAACCCCTCTCGACAGCTACCGGATCATTTCCCTCTCTGATCAGTTGCTCATAGATCGGCACGCGTGATAGTTTGTCAACGGTAAACATAAACGCTCCTTTCACTTTACTGTATTATGTATTATGACACACCATACAGTAAGCGTCAAGAGCTCGGAAAGAGATTTTACAATTCAGTTGTTGAGGAAGGACTGAAGCTCCGAACGGGTGGGACAAGCGCGGCCGCTGTGCGAGGCAACACAGATGGCAGCAGCTGCATTCGCTTCGCGCAAGGCAGTTTGCGGATCAAGTCCGCGCATACATGCAGCAATGTAAGCACCGTCAAAGGTATCACCTGCGCCGATGGTGTCGGCAACAGAAACGAGAAAGGCAGGGGAATGGATACGCGTCTTTCCGCAGTAATAAACAGCGCCCCGCGAACCGCTTCTGGCAATCACGGCAATACCGTGCTCTGCAAGAATTTTTGCGGCAGTTTCTGTATCATACTGATCGGTGAGGAGCGGTATTTCATCCGTTGCCGAGCCGAAAATAACTGTACAATGTTCTTTTGCAGTCATCAGATTGCGTCGAAAAGCAGGATCGTTCAGCGACTCGACTCGAGCGTTGACGTCCAACGAAACGGGTATGCCTGCTTTGTGACAGCGTTCCATCAAGAGAAGCTGCGTTGATGCGGCAGGCTCTTCGCGGAGCATCATGCCGCTGACATGCAGCCAACCGATACGGTCTAAGAGATCCTGCGGGAATTGGCTTAAAACAATTGCGTGCTGCGCGCCGCTGTGTGCAGGAAATGCAAAAGCGGTTCGTTCTCCGTTTGCATCCAATACCAGCAGTACCGTTTGTGTCGACAACGAATCGTCCATGCGAAGCAAAGAACAGTCGACGCCATCGTCAACAAGACCCTGTTTTAAGAACTGCCCATGCAGATCTTTTCCGCATGTTCCCGCAAACAGAACGGGAACACCGAGACGCGCAATGGAGCATGCTGTGTTGGCAACGCTTCCTCCGTGACAAGGCCGAACCTCTGTCGAATCCTGTGCAACAGGTTCGCCGCTCTTCGCTTTCAAAGCGGATGCATACGGAATGATGAGATCGACACAAACGTCGCCTACGCAAAGAACCGGTTTCATACTTACTCCTTTCTGCATCACAGGATCAGATCGGCCTCGCCGCGTTCAAACTCCACAACAGCCGCGCAGGATTCGTCGAGTTGACTGACTTCGCTGTCTATGCGCTGTTTGAGCGCATCTTCGGAAAGCTTCAAGTCGAAGGGGAGCAGAACGTCAAACAACAGCGTTTTTCCAGTTGGAGTTGCAGAAATACGAAAGTCGTGCAGAGACAGACGCGGATCGATTTCGCTGAGGATCTCTTGCATGCGTTTGCAATAGGTTGCGGTTAAGGGATCATCGGTTACGATCGGATCCATATGAATCGTAGCAGTACAATGGAATGTTTCAAACAGATATCTTTCCGCGCTGTCTATGACGTCGTGAATCTCCCGGATATCGGCTTTTGCCGAAACTTCCGCATGCAGCGAAACGAATACGCGGCCAGGACCGTAATCGTGTACAACAACATCGTGTACGCCGTTGATACCCTCGAAGGAAAGTACGGCTTTGCTGATATTTTGTACAAATTCGGGATTCGGACGTTTACCAAGCAGCGGTTCAACGGTCTCTTTTGCAGACTTGACGCCCGAATAGAAGATAAATATAGATACAAGCAATCCGCAGATCGCGTCCAGACGCAGCTTTTGAACAGAAGGCACAAAATGCGTCAGTAATGCGCAAATGAGTACAACAGCGGTTGCAACGGCGTCGGAAACACTGTCAAGCGCGACTGCGAGCATTGCCGGTGAATCCAGCTTTTTGGATAAAGAACGGTTCGCTGCAAATAAATACAGTTTGATCAGGATTGATCCGGCCATAGTTGCGCATGATAAGAGAAAGTGCGATGCGTAGGCAGACTCAGTTCCTTTGATGAGAGATTCAACAGAGATGCGAAGCAGTGAGATCCCCATCAAAAGGATGCTGATCGAGACACAAAGACCGGCAATGTATTCAAATCGTCCGTGTCCATACGGATGATCACGATCCGGTCTTTTCGCTGCGAGACGAAAACCGAGTAGCGAAACGATGGATGATCCTGCGTCGCCTAGGTTGTTGAACGCGTCCGCCTGCAGCGAAATTGCTTTTGCCAGCCATCCGGCAACAAATTTGAAGCCGAAAAGGATGAGATTCAAAACAATCCCGATACAACCGGTTAGAACACCGTATGCGCTGCGTACTTGCTGCGAATCGGTGCTGTCGGTGTTCTTTATGAATAATTTGGAAAGCAAGCGGATCATAGTGCCTTATTATAGCACCAAAGGGCAAATTAGGCAATCGTATTTCGCGAAAATAACCCTTTTCAAACGTTGGGCATCATGGTATACTAAAGCCATGAAAGGAGGTTCTGAAATGGTTGCAGTTTTCGGAAGTTTATGGCTGCCTTGCCTGATTCTTTGCTTATTCGGCTTGGCACTGCTGATAATAGAGCTTTTGCTCCCCGGATTCGGCGTTTCGGGGATCACGGGGATTTTATGCCTTGTTGCCGTGATCGTCATTGAATTCTTAGCTGCATCGGCAACAACCGCTTATATCGTTGCAGCGGTTCTGCTTGCAATCCTGATTCTGATGATCGTTTTGTTCATGCGGTCCATGAAGGGCGGATTGCTGTTTCGCTCTCCGATCGTATTAAAAGACCGGATCGAAGCGGAGGCGGTTAAACCTTCGTCCGGCTCGCTCGAGGGACTGATCGGCAAAAAAGGCGTTGCCACAACGCCACTGCGTCCGAGCGGCATCGTCATCATCGACGGAACACGATATTCGGTAGAGTCGCAGGCGACCTTTGTGGATCGGAATGCCATCGTGACTGTCGTCGCTGTGGACGGAACGAAGATTACGGTTGCATGAAATACTGTAAGAAATGCGGCGTACTGTACACGACGGATGTGTGCCCGAAGTGCGGCGTCATCGAACCGGAAGAAAAGCAGCAAATCGAGCCGGCGTCAGATAAAGAAATCCGCAAACGTTGGATCGCGCTCGGAATCGCGATTCCGGCGTCGATTCTGCTCATTATGGGTATCATCACACTCTATTTCAAACTGATACATTAGGAGGAACTTATGGAACATATTATTCCCTGGATCATCGGCGCTGCTGTCGTTGTATTCCTGATCATCTTCTTTTCGTTTGTACCGCTCGGACTGTGGATTTCGGCAAGCGCCAGCGGCGTGAAGATCGGGCTGTTCCAGCTGATCGGTATGCGCATCCGTAAGGTCAACGCTGCGGATATCGTCAATCCGATGATCAAAGCGACCAAGGCCGGCTTGTCCATTCCGATGAATAAACTCGAGGCACATTATCTTGCCAAAGGCGGTAAGATCAATGGAAAAGCCAGCGTCAATCGTGTTGTCGATTCTCTGATTGCAGCACAACGTGCAGGCATTCCGCTCGATTTTGAGCGTTCTTGCGCCATTGACCTTGCAGGACGCGACGTCTTGAACGCCGTCCAGATGAGCGTCAATCCGAAAGTCATCGAAACCCCGATCATCGCTGCTGTCGCAATGGACGGTATTGAACTCCGCGCAAAGGCGAAGGTGACGGTGCGCGCCAATATCGACCGTCTTGTCGGCGGCGCTGGTGAAGAAACGATCATTGCGCGTGTCGGTGAGGGTATTGTCACCACGGTCGGCTCCGCAGCAAGCCACAAGGAAGTCTTGGAGAACCCTGACTCCATTTCTCGCACGGTTCTTTCCAAAGGCCTGGACGCCGGTACGGCGTTTGAGATTCTCTCTATCGATATTGCAGACGTAGACGTCGGCAGAAACGTCGGCGCACAACTCCAGATCGATCAGGCGGAAGCGGATAAACGTATTGCACAGGCAAAGGCGGAGGAGCGCCGCGCAATGGCGGTTGCACAGGAACAGGAAAACGTTGCGGAAGTGCAGCGCATGCGTGCTCGCGTTATCGAGGCGGAGGCGGAAGTTCCACAGGCGATTTCCGCAGCTCTGCGTGAAGGAAAGCTCGGCGTACTCGATTACTACAATATGAAAAACGTGATGTCTGATACGGAGATGCGTACGGCTATCGGAAAATCTGCAGCTCCCGCGAACGAAAAGAAAGGAAACTGAGCCATGCCGTTCATCTTGGTTTTGCCGATGATCGTCTTCGGGATACTGATTACGGTCTTGAAAGCGGCGGAACACAAAAAACGTGCGCAAGCGCAGCAAAACGCGCCTCAGATGCAGCAGCAACAAGCTGCGTCCGAAGGCCAAGCGTCCTATACTCCGGTGAAACCTTCCGTGCAGACGCCTTCTGCACGGAAGGTACAGCCGACTGCGATTGCACAAAAAGAGTATAAGGCTTCCTTCACGCAGTCACAGAAGCATCCGGAACATGATTTATGTGCCCTGCGACCGGATGAACATGAAGAACAAGAAGCGCATACGGGCGCATCTGCACAACACAATGGGAAGACGCCCGTCAGCTTCTCATCGAATAACATTCTTCAAGGAATTATCTACTCAGAGATTTTCGGGAAACCGAAAGCATTGCGATAGTCCGTGCAAAAGAAAACCGTCACCCAACTTTGCATATCATTGACAGTTATGACCGTGCTTGCGTTGCTGTACGGTCTTTCGTTGTATTTTCACACGCCCGCATATTGGGAAACAATCGTGCTTGCGACGCTGGTTTATATTCTGTTCGCCGCCGCGATTCTTCGATTGATACAAACCTGCGTCACGTTCCTTGCCGGCGGTTCAGAACCGCATATGAGCAGGGAGGGCGATCGGACGTTCCGCCGGTGCGGGGTTCGCGAGCTTTGTAAATTGATTCTGCTGTTGCTGCTGCTTCGGCTGATAGAGATTCTTTTGACGTATGTTCTGCACTTTCATCTGTTCGGATATGCCGGTACATTTTTTGAGGTGCAGCGTGTCTGGCTTGACTTTTACCATGCGGAAACTGCATTTCCGCTGTACGGATATCTATCGGACGTCTTTTGGATCGTCAGTTTCAATTTTAATCACGCACGCTTTATCGGTTCCTACTTCTTCACAGCGCTTGCCGGCGCAGCTCTGTATTATCTTGTTCAGCTCGATTTCGATCGCAAGACCGCCCGCCGTGCCGTCCGATATTTTTTCTTCTTGCCGATATCCTGCCTGTTGCTCGGTACTGTTCCGGACGGGCTGTTTTTGCTGATCTCAATCGGCTGCCTTTTGTTCTTGCGGAAACGATTATACATTGCGGCAAACGGTTTTGCGATGCTCGCAACGCTCACACATGCGCTTGGCGTCCTGTTGTTTTTTCCGATTCTATTGGAATTCTGTGTTTATGCAATTGATAACGTACGATCCAACCGTGAGATGGAAAAAGGCTACACGGTAAAGCAACTGTTCAATGCACTTTCGTTTCTTCTTGTTCCGATCGGGATCGGTTTGGTGATTTTGTATTCGTATCTGCGGTTCGGAGATCCGATCGCACTGTACCGGGCAGCAATCGAAACAGCCGGGCTTTCTCCTTCTACGTTCAGCAACGCGCTGTTTGATTGGCTGGACAGCGTCTTTCGCGCCATGCGGGAGATCCGTCCGGACACGGTCTTCACGCTGCTTGCAAGCGTATTGCCGCAGCTGCTGTATCTGATCGGTGGATGCATTCTGGTAATACTGGGCTGCGAGCGAATTCGAACGTCGCATGTGCTGCTGATGCTGCTCAGCATAGCCGCTGTCGTTTGCTCCGGCAGGATCGGCGATACGGCACGTTACTTGACGATGACTGCGCCGTTTACCGTCGCTCTTGCCGTCAGAGTAAGAAAGGGATGGGTTGATGCGGTGTTAACCGTTTTGTTTATCTGCGCATGGTTGGCATACTTTTATGCGTTCATTGCCGGTTATGCGGGAGGGGTTGTATGAGTCTCTGGAAGCTGTTTATTCAATTTGTAAAGATCGGTTCGATGATGATCGGCGGCGGTTATTCCATGCTGCCGCTGTTGGTTCGTGAGCTCGTCGAGAAGAATCATATCATCACAGAAGATGAGCTGACCGATTATATCGCCGTTGCGCAATGTACACCGGGCGTGATTGCGATCAATACTGCGACGTTTGTCGGATATAAAGTTCGCCGTGTAACCGGTGCAATCGTTGCTTCGCTTGGCGTAATCCTTGTGCCTATGATCCTGATTACGATCATCGCCGCGTTGCTGCAAAGCTTTGCGTCCTATCCGATTGTTCAGCATGTGTTTGCCGGAATTCGTATTGCAGTGTGTGCGCTGATTGCCGCTGCTGTCTATAAACTGTTTCGAAAATCTGTCGTGAATTTGACCGGATTCTTCCTGTTTTTGCTTGCGTTCCTGTTTGTTGCCGTTGGCGGCGTTTCTCCCGTGTTTATTGTCATCGGGGCAGGAATCGTAGGGCTTGCATGGGGGTGGATGAAGAGATGCTGATCCTTTTGAAGAATCTTGGATTGTTGTTCTTTGAGTTTTTCAAAGCCGGTCTGTTCGCCGTTGGCGGCGGTCTTGCCACCGTTCCGTTCATTCGAGAAATGGGTGCTGTTTACGGTTGGGTTTCAGAAGCGGAGGTTGCCAATATCATTGCAATCGCCGAATCAACACCCGGACCGATCGGCGTAAATGCTGCGACATATGTGGGATTTCAAGTTGCCGGCATTCCGGGTGCAATCACAGCGACGATCGGACTGATCACACCATCCGTGATTATTATCATTCTTGTCGCAAAAGCAATCAAAAAATATTCCCATTCCTATCTCGTCAAAAGCCTGTTTACAAGCCTGCGCCCTGCGGCGATCGGCTTGATTACAGCGGCTGGGTTTTCACTACTGCTCGTTGCGTTAAACATCAAGGCAGACTTTTTGCATTTTAAGTTCTCCGCGGATTGGTCAACGCTGTTGAGACTCGGTCTGTTTGCTGCCTTTGCGTTTTTCGCGTTCTGGAAAAAAACGTCCAAAATCCATCCGCTGTTTTTCATTTTTGCCGGAGGTATGCTCGGCGGATTGCTGTCGCTTTGATGGTTGACAAAAGTCCAAAACCGTGTAAAATGGTTTTATGCGATTGTGGTGGAACGGCATACACAACGGACTTAAAATCCGTCGGGGAAACCTTGCGGGTTCAAATCCCGCCAATCGCACCACATTCTAACAACGAAAAAAGCCCTAAATACGGGGCTTTTTCGTTTTCTATGTATTCCGATTTCTGCGTTTTGTGAGACTTTTGTGAGACCTTCGCTCGAAAACTGCGTTAATTCTGACCGTAGAGAAGCGTCTGAAGCACCTTCACATTCTCTTCATCCGCATTCTTCAAAGCATGTGCGTAGATGTTCATCGTGGTACTGGTCTGTGAATGACCGAGCCGCTTTGAGACGGATGTGATCGGAACTTTGTTTGCGATCAGCAAGCTTGCCTGCGTGTGTCGGAACAAATGCGGGGAGATGTGGAAACCGCATAGGTTCTGAAGATGGACGCAACAGTAATTCGTCAAGCTGTCCGGTTGCATGGGGTTTCCGTTGTCTTGCGCGAATAGAAAACCTTTATCGACAAAGTAACCGCCGAGCCGCAAGCGCTCTTCGTTCTGCCATGCTTTGTATTGCTTCAGAAAGTCCGTCATTTCGGATGTGATGCAGATCGTCCGATTGGACATTTTCGTTTTAGGAGTATCTTCGTAGAGCGTATGCGTTTCTCTGCTTCGGAGAAGGTTGTTGCAAATCTCAATTGTTCCGGTGTTCAGATTCACCTTGTCCCATTTGAGACCGAATAACTCACCGCGCCTCATTCCCGTTTCCGCAAGAAGCATGATTGCCGCCCGCCATTTCATCGGTTCGCTTTCCAAGACTTTGAAGATCGTCTGAAGCTGTTCGACTTCAAGCGTTTCCGGTTCTTTCTGTTCCACCTTCGGCGGTTCGGCACGATGCGCGACATTCATGACCACAGCACCTTCCTTGAATGCCTGCTCCAATACGGTTGAGATAAAACCGTGATAATTGCGGATAGACTTTGCCGAAAGTGGGTTTCCCGTGAATTTGCCCGTCTTCAAGTCCATGTAGAAACGGTTGAGGTGTTCCGGTCTCAAATCCTTTAGACGGATATAACCGATAGCGGGGTAGACTTGCTGTCTCATCTGCCGATACCGATCAAGCGTTGTAGTTTTACATTTTCCCGTGGATTGCTTCAATTCAATCACATACTCCGCATAGTCATCAAACCGTCTGCGCTCGTTAGACAAAACTCCGTTTTTGATGTCCCGTTCAAAGGTTGCCGCATATGCTTCGGCTTTTTTCCGTGCGGTCTTTTCCTTCCATTCGGGATTGATCTTGAAAGAGGATGTCTCATAATGCTTGCCCTTACTGTCTTCGTAAAGCAAGACGCGAATCGTGTATGATGTGATGATCCCGTCTTTATTCTTCCGTGCCGTGATCGTTGCCATTGCTTTCTGCACCTTCCTTTTCTGCGTTCCATTCTTCGTGCATGATCGAATAGATGTTGCGTAGGATATCTTTCATGACTTGACTTTCGATTTCCTCAAATGCGTAGGATATCAGATACCGCACAATTTCGTTTATTTGAATGATCGTGGGATAACCGTCAGACCTTTTTTGAATATCTTCGATGTCATCTATTGTAGGCTGTTCGTTGTATGCCGGAATCAGATAGTATGAATCGCATAACCAATTCTGCGAGAGATGAATTGCTTCATCCAAGTCGCTCATTGCGGTAGTGAAATCGTTGACGGACAGTAAGGAATCAACGGCTTGGGGATGTTCAACGGAAGCATTGATAAGTTGATCAACCGCTCTTTCGCTCAATCCAGTTGTCTTCATAACTTGATATTTGTCTGCATTGACCTCTTTCGATGCGTTTGGCATACCAAGAAGCCAATCGGTTGTAACATTAAAATACTGTGCAATCTTCACAAGAGTCTCAAACTCTTGTGGTTTCGTTTTTCCGAATATCCAATTACTGATGCATTGCCGAGTAACCCCAAGATGATCAGCTAACGTTTGTTGGCTGTGCCGATCAGATACGGGACAGAGTTCTTTAAGCTGAGACGGGAACGTTCTGCTCTCTCTTGACTGATTGTATTTGTTGCGTTCCATTGTTTTGCTCCTCTCGATTCAACGAAATATTTCGGTTATACATAAAACGCAATAAACTCATTGCATTTATGATCTGTTGCTGTTATTATAATACCGCAACACATTATCTGTTGTCAACAACAATTTAAGAAAGAAGGTAAAAAGATGCAGAACAAAGAAATCAGAGAAGCGGCAAAGCAGGCGGATGTGAAACTGTGGCAGATAGCGAATGCGTTGGGCATGACGGATGGAAACTTTTCCCGCAAGCTTCGTCATGAACTGACGGAAGGACAGAAGGAAAAGGTGTACGCGATCATCGCAAAGCTGTCAAGCGGGGTGATCGAATGACCAAGAGAAGCGTTAAGGATGTACGGGAAGAGATGTACGGTAAGATGCGGGACATATTTGACCGACAGAAGAGAACAAACGGGACGGACAATGCAGTGAGGTATTTTGAACTATGGGAAGATGTGATCGTACAGATTTTGATGGAGGAGGAAGAGAAACAATGACAAGCTTACCGAGATTCATGAGCATTCATGAGGTTGCAAAGACGGGTATACTGCCGGAGCGTTGCCTGCGGAAGATGGCAAAGGAAGGACGGTTGCCCGCGATCAGGACGGGTAACAAGACTCTGATCAATTTCGACCGTCTTGTGCAGATGCTGAACAGCTTGGGGGGTGAGACCGCATGACTCCGGTGAAAGCGATACGGGCGAAATGCCTTGATTGTTCGTTCTTTCAACCGTCAGAGGTTCGGAATTGTCCGATCACAAAATGTCCGTTGTATCCGTTCCGCATGGGCAAGAATCCGAATTGCAAGCGTGACGGGCGGCATGATGATGATAAAGAGGTGACGCAGTAATGTTGGAGACCCCTTCGGCAATGCTGATCAATAGTGATGCATTGAAAGATATGTTGGACGATTATGAAGCGTCAGAACTGAAGACCGTGCTTCAAGCTCTTTATGATCGTGCATATAATTCGGTTATCCCGGAAGACCTACCAAGAGAATTGAAGCCGTATTTTAAACTGCTTTGGGGAACTGTTGAAGGTGGTTTCAATTCGCAATGGAAATCGCAGATATTTGGGTCTATAAAAAAGAGTTACAAAGATGACGAGTTTTGGCTCGAATGGGCAAAACATGAAGACTATACTGATACGCTGTTCCGTGAAAAAGAGTTTGCGCACGGATATAGCATAGCGAAAGAAACGCATAGACGGTTGATGAATTCAAGGGGGCTTGAGACCCCTCAAGGGGGCTTGACCATAGAATATAATGGAACTAAATCAAATTCGAATGAAGGGAATGCAAGCCAACCGAAAACTAAAGGGGAATGCCGCGCATTGAATTCAAACGATTTATTTACGGAATGGTGGGAACTGTATCCTAGGAAGGTTGACGAGCATAAAGCGCAGAAAGTATGGAACAGTTTGGTAATTGATGATACGCTTTGCAAATCAGTCTTTGAGGGTCTTGAAAAATGGGTTCGGTATTGGAATGCACGGAATGAACCGGATTATATTCCTTATCCCGCAAAGTGGTTGACCATGCGCAGATGGGAAAGTGAACCGCCAAAAGTGAAAAGGAATTCGGCATTGGAATATGATCAGAAGCCAATCAGCGAATCAGACTTTGATGCATTGCGGGTAGATTTGTACAAAGAAACATAGTCCCCTATAGCCGCCCGTTGATAAAAACCGTGCAGGCGGTGGTTGTAGTTATGAAATAGTCTGAACGAGAGATCGCGTTATATGGAAGAATAGATAGTAATTGCTTGATGATACCAAGACTTGAGACAGAGAAGACGGAATCACCGTCTTTTTTGTTTGGAATGCGATAGCTACAAGCCCTATTATTCGCGTTCGACCATTTAGAAGCACCATTTCTCTATGATGGGAGAAAAAGGATTATGGGCGGGATAGGTGTGCTATTTCGATAGAGGTATACGCTGATCATAATTGCGATGTCCATGCAGGCATGGGATTAGGGGATAAATACCACTTGTCGGGGAAGCCCCGATACCCGATGCCGTGATACGGATGTCCGGTTCATGTCAGTATAATGTCATAGAGATGTCGGGATTCTGTCATGCAGCTGGCACCGTCTTTGCAATGCGAACAGCGCATGGATGCACCGTTGTAGCGCTGTTGATTAGCAACGAAACAACGCTAGGTAGCGTTGTTGTAGCGTTGTTCCGGATGCTTTCAGCACCGTGTACGCGCTGATTTAAGGCGCTGTTGGGCGGTCGTAGCAATGCGAGTCGCACGGTCTTTGCATTGGCATGACGCTGTTTAAAACCGTTACTCCGTTTTTATATGCGATCAGCATATACGATAGCGTATTGAAATATCAATGGAATAAAGGTATAATTAGCAAAAAGAATGAGGATTGTTGCATTATACAGACAAGAAGATACCATGCTATAAGTGGGAGATAATACGATGAAGAAGATTAGAGAGTGGATTTCGAGTATTGATTGGAAGTACATACTGTACTGCGGACTGATTATTGTTGGAGTATTTATCGTATGCGGTATACTAAACGTGTTGTTTGTAAAGCCTATAGAAGATCGTGTGAACGCAGAGTGGCAAGAGAAATACGATGAAATGGTATCTCGCTTTGAGGATGATATTTCAGACATTAAGCGCGATCACACATTTGAAATGGATGAAATTGCTCGTGAGCACGAAAACCATATTGACGAAATAAGTGACAAGTATGATGCAGAAATTGATGACTTGAATGATACAATTAAAGAGATGGAAAACGATTGGAGCAATTCGTTACAAGAAATGGAAGCGTACTATGAAGACAAGATGAATGCATTATCAATGGAATATGATGCGGTTGTGGACGAAGCATACAATGCAGGATATGAGGATGGATATGAGGCGGGATATGCAGATGCAAAGAGCGGACAATGAGATGCGGTAACCTACAAGGATGTGCAATTCATAAGTTGTCTTTTGTGAGACTTTTGTGAGACCAAGTCTCACAAAGTTATGAAATGAGGTAAAACGATTTGCAACGGAGATGCCAAAAAACATAGATAAACAGGCACTTTTTGGAAATCTATGTAAAGGCATGAAATGCGATTTCATCAATTCAAATCCCGCCAATCGCACCATGTCGAGTGGTGATAACGGATTTGGTTATCACCACTCGATTTCTTTTTACCTACTGAGAAGGAAAGCATAACATCATTGATAATCCATCGTCAATTCTAAAGAATACTATTATGAAAACAGTATAACACACTATACCTGCATAGCAGGTCGTGAGTTCGTAATAAACAGTTCTGACATTGATAACATCAATCGTTGCAGGCTTTTCTCAACAATGTTATACTATTATTAAATCTATTGACGGTACAGAAGGAGTACAGATGGAGTTTACAGAAGCGTTGATGCGAGGCGATCTTGCGGCTGTTCGCAAATGCCCGAAAGCTGATCTGCACAATCATTTCGTATTGGGCGGAAGTCGGCAGTATTTGCACGAGCATTGCGGAAAGGATATTCAACCCATCCATGCCCCTTTGCATTCCATGGACGAGATGCACACATGGAATTCCCAAAATCTCGGAAATGTGTTTGATACGACCGAAGGGCGAATCCAGCTGATACGAGCAACGTTTGCACAGGCAAAAGAAGACGGCGTAACGATCCTTGAAATTGGCGAAGATGTATGGGGTCTCGATACGTTTTTCCATGGGAATATCGAAGAACTGGTATCGGCGTTTGAAACAGCGCATCAAAAGATCGCTCCGGATATTGAACTGCGGCTGCAGATCGGTTTGTCTCGACATTGTGACGTTGCATATCTCAATGATTGCCTTTCGCATTTCTGGGGCTGCAAAGCGTTTTATTCCATTGATCTATACGGGGATGAGCTGGCACAGCCGATTGAAAATTTCAAGTCTATCTACTGTCGGGCAAAGTCGGAAGGGCTCCGGTTGAAAGCACACGTCGGCGAATGGGGAACAGCGGATGATGTGCGCCGTGCTGTTGAGTGCCTTGAATTGGATGAGGTACAGCACGGAATCGCGGCAGCAGATGATCCTTCCGTGATTCGGTTTTTGAGAGATAACCACATTCGGCTGAATATCACACCCTCCAGCAATTATCTTCTCGGCAGGGTTAAAGATTTAAAGACGCACCCAATTGCAAAGCTTTACAGAAGCGGCGTTGACGTCACGATCAATTCTGACGACGTTTTGATCTTTGACTCGGACGTATCGAAGGAATATCTACGGCTGTACCAAAGTGGTTGCTTGCGTGCGGAGGAGTTAGACGATATTCGGATGAACGGATTGAAAAACGTATGAGCATTGTATTAGGAATGTGTAGTGCGGTTGCTTTTGCGTATTATTCTAAGTCCGTTATCAACATTCGTTCCAAGTCGTCGCAAGCTCTGTTTGGCTTGCGACGACTTTTTTGTTGCAAAATCGCTTTACTCCGCTGCGACTCCTTTCAGAAAAAAGATCATGCTCAGCTTTTCTGCGCGGTTGTAAACGCCCTCACGACGAAAAGCTTTCGCTACCAACCTTTTTCGAATAAGTCCGTTATCAACACTCGCACCACAGAAAAGACCACCCCGGCTGGTTATGGTTTACCAGAGAAGAGGGTTGAAGAACTAACGGTTTGTGATATAACCGACGTCAAAAAGAGCAGCGGTTATTCGCTGCTCTTTTCGGATTCCTTTTTTGCAAGATCATTGGTATCAATTGTTTTGCGAAATACCACAAACCTTTGGAACGGAAACTCTGTAGCAAGGTTCAGAACCATGTTGATCGCAGTGACAAGATATTCGTTCCAATGCAGCTTGTCTGTCAGATAATGCTCCAAAAGCGTTGAGAGCGGCGTAAAGACACAATAATAGGCAAAGACAAGTAGCATTGCCTTCGGGATATTAGAAGCACTCTTGAATGTGTAGCGACGGTTGAACGTAAAGTTCCAGATCACAGATAATACAAGAGCAATGAGATAGCTCAACCAGTAATCCCAGCCAATCAGCTCGTTCATCAGCGTGAAACTGACTATCTGGATAAGTCCTGCCGAAGCGGCAATCAGAACATATTTGATTGTTCGTAAAAACTCATGTTTCATGGTTCATTCTTATCAAAACGACTTTCGAATTCCGGATCAAGATAGCTGTCAGCTTCGCCCTCAATGGGATCTTCGCCTTTATGGTAATCCGGCGTATGAATCAGTTGACGCCAGACATACGGCGAAACCAGCTTTTCGGGCAGTTCATTTGTGTAACCGGCAAATGAATGCCAGATCTGGCGACACGCGCTGCAGCGGATCACACGGTCGCGGCCGGTAATGTGAATGATGGTCCAGTTTGAGA
>CALFIV010000003.1 GCA_937877295.1 uncultured Clostridia bacterium | reverse complement strand
GGCACGGCCGTCATCACTTTGGCAGGTCTCACCAACGCGCTGAAGGTCGTCGGCAAGAAAAAAGAAGACGTCAAGGTCGTCACCTCCGGCGCAGGCGCGGCGGCGGTTTCCATCGTCAAGCTTCTGCTCTCCGCAGGCTTCAAACACATCACCATGTGCGACCGCAAGGGCGCGATCTACAAGGGCCGTGACGGTCTGAACTGGATCAAGGAAGAGATGGCCGAGGTCACCAACCTTGACCGTAAGCCCGGCTCGCTTGCGGACCAGCTGGTCGGCGCAGACGTCTTTATCGGCGTTTCCGCACCCGGTACGGTCACGACCGAGATGGTGAAGACGATGAACGCCAACGCGATCATCTTTGCCTGCGCGAACCCGACGCCCGAAATCTTCCCGGACGACGCCAAGGCAGGCGGTGCGGCGGTTATCGCAACGGGCCGCAGCGATTTCCCGAATCAGATCAACAACGTCCTTGCGTTCCCGGGCATCTTCCGCGGTACGTTCGACGTGCGCGCAAGCGACATCAACGAGGAAATGAAGATGGCGGCAGCGAAAGCATTGGCCGATCTGATCTCCGACGAGGAACTGTCCGCAGATTACATCATTCCGAAAGCGTTCGACAAGCGCGTCGGTCCGGCGGTTGCGTCTGCGGTCGCGGAAGCCGCGAGAAACAGCGGCGTTGCCCGCATCTGAAAGAGGCAGACTATGGCAATGTTCAATCCCGAAAAGGTGCATCTCGGCATCGCTCCGATCGGCTGGTGCAACGATGATATGCCCGAGCTCGGCGCGGAGAATACGTTCCGTCAGACCGTTTCCGAAATGGCGCTGGCGGGCTTTACCGGCTGCGAGATCGGCAACAAATATCCGAAAGATCCCAAAGAGCTCAAATGGGAGCTCGATCTTCGCGGCATGCGTATCGCGAGCCGCTGGTTCTCCTCCTTCCTGCTGACAAAGCCCTTGGAAGAGAATCTTGCGGAATTCAACAAGGAGCTCGACTTCCTTGCCGCGGTCGGCGCAAACCGCATCAACGTCTCCGAGCAGAGCTATTCGATCCAAGGGCAGGTCGACACCCCGATCCTGACCGGAAACCGCAAGCACGTGATGGACGACGCCGAATGGGATCGTCTGTGCAAGGGGCTCGACGCGCTCGGCAAAGCAGCCGCGGAACGCGGTTTTAAGCTTTGCTTCCACCATCACATGGGCACGGTCGTGCAGACGGCCGCGGAAACCGATCGCATGATGGCAAACACCGATCCGCGCTACGTCTTCCTCTGCTACGACACCGGTCATTTCACCTTTGCCGGCGAAGATCCGCTTGCGATGCTCAAAAAATACGTGGACCGCGTAGGGCACGTGCATCTCAAGGACATGCGCCTTGCCGTTGTGGAGCAAGCGCGCAGGAACGACTGGAGCTTTTTAACCGCGGTACGCAACGGCGCGTTCACCGTGCCGGGCGACGGCGACGTCGATTTCGATCCGGTGTTCAAAGTGCTTTCCGAGGCAAACTATGAGGGCTGGCTGCTCGTCGAAGCGGAGCAAGACCCCGCAAAGGCGAACCCGCTCGAATACGCGATCAAGGGACGCAGATACATCGCACAGCATACGGGACTTTGAGGCAACGCTTATGTATTGTAAGAAAGAACCGAAACGCGGTTACAATGCGTACATCGACACAAGCATCGACGATTTCGGCATGCTGATGGACATCGGTCTTCTCGTGCTTGAAAACGGTGATTCGTATGTGATCGACGAGCCCGAAAAGGAAACTGCGGTGCTGCTGTTTGAAGGCAAGGTCACCATCCGGTGGGCAGACCGTTCCGTTGAAGCGGAGCGCCCCGATACGTTCCGCTATGAAGGCTATTGCCTGCTATGCCCGCGCAAAACGAGAATCGAGATCACCGCGCACGCGCATGCCGAGCTGTTCATCCAGCAGACGGTCAACGAACGCGATTACGAACCGGTGCTCTACACGCCCGAAACGGTGCAGGTGCAGCACGCCGGCGCAAACGGTGAGCTGATGGGCGCGATGCGCCGCGAGATCAAGACGTTTTTTGACTATGAAAACGCGCCGTTCTCCAACATGGTGCTCGGCGAAGTGCTGAACTTCCCCGGCCGCTGGTCCTCGTATCCGCCGCATCACCATCCGCAGCCGGAGGTGTATTTCTACCGCTTCGACCATCCGCAGGGCTTCGGCGCAGGGTTCAGTAACGGCGAGATCTACAAGACCGGGCACAACGGCATGGCGACGATCAACCACGGCTTCCACTCGCAGGTCGCCGCGCCCGGCTACGCAATGTGCTACGCATGGGCGATCCGGCATCTTCCCGGCGATCCGTGGCAGAAAACGCGCATCGATGATCCCGAACACAGCTGGCTTTGGAAGCCCGACGCGAACGAGCTTATCTTTCAAGGCTGACGCGTCTTCCCCATTCGACCCGAATCACAGGAGGTATTTATGAAAACCGTTCGTTTGACCATGGCGCAGGCACTGGTCCGCTTCCTCGAAAACCAGTACATCGCCTATGACGGCATCGAACATCCGTTTGTCGAGGGCGTGATCATGTTGCCGGGCCACGGCAACGTGGTGGGCTTGGGACAGGCGCTCCGTCAGGAAGCGCACCGGCTCAAGGTTTGGCAGGGCAAGAACGAGCAAGGCATGGCGCACACCGCCGTTGCGTTTGCCAAGCAGATGAAGCGCAAGAAGATTATTGCGGTGACCTCGTCCGTCGGTCCGGGCGCAGCCAATATGGTGACCGCCGCCGCAACCGCCACCGCAAACAACATTCCGGTGCTGATCCTGCCCGGCGACGTCTATGCCTGCCGCCAGCCCGATCCGGTGCTGCAGCAGATCGAGCAGGTGCACGATCTTTCGATTTCCACCAACGACGCGTTCCGCGCGGTCTGCCGCTATTGGGATCGCATTGTGCGTCCCGAACAGCTGATGAGCGCCATGATCTCCGCGTTCCGTGTGCTCACCGATCCCGCCAATACCGGCGCGGTCTGCATTGCGATCCCGCAGGACGTCGAAGGCGAAGCCTATGATTATCCGGAGAGCTTCTTCCAAAAGCGCGTCCATCGCCTTGCGCGGCGTCAGGCCGATCCGGAAGCGATCGCGGAAGCTGCCGCAGTCATCAAAGCCGCAAAGAAGCCTTTACTCATCTGCGGCGGCGGCGTGCGCTACTCTGAAGCGCACAAGGAGTTTCAGGCGTTTGCCGAAGCCACAGGCATTCCGTTCGGCGAAACG
>CALFIV010000002.1 GCA_937877295.1 uncultured Clostridia bacterium | reverse complement strand
ACTTGAGCAGGAATCCCAGCAGCGCCGGAACGACGGAGATCGCGCTCGGCCGGAAGCAGATGCAGTCCTCGGTGTAGAAGCGCGCGCCGCGTCCCAAAGCCACGCATGCCCCGCAGGAAAGCCCCCACAACAGCCCGCAGACCATGCCGAATACGTGATCGAGCGGCAGCATGCAAAGAAGCGTATCGGAGGGCGAAAGCGGCAGAAGCGCGCCGCCGTTATAGGCGCTGTTCATCAAGGATGCGTCGGAAACAACAACCGCCTTTGCGCGCGCGGTCGTGCCGGAGGTGAAGAACAGAATCCGATGGTCGCCGCCCTCGGCGCGCGCCGAAAGGTACGGCGTGTTTTCTTCGATGAGATCGACGTCGCCCCAGAGCGAATCAAGCTCGACTTCCGTGATCTGCTCGCGCAGGATTGCAGCATCCGCATTTTCGTTCATCAGAACGGTGCGCCGCCCCGCAAGGACCGAGGCGAAGAGCTCGACGACGCAGGCAAAGCTGCCGTCACAGAAAATGCCGTACGCCCGCTTCGGCTCTGCGCGCAGCACGTTCGCGCGCGCTTGCGCCTGCGACCGCAACGCCGCAAAGGTGCAGACCGTTTTCTGACCGCCGGCCATATAGGTAAGCGCCGGCGCATCGGGTGAAGTTTCGGCAAAATGCGCAAGCAGCGCAGAAAAATCGGAAAAACGCATGGGGTCACCTCCCGTCGCGAATAGGTTACCATACTTTTGAAACAAAGAAAAGTTTTTTTCGGGTTTTTTGCAAAAAAATGCAAATAAATTTTGCAATTCATGCAAAGGCGCGTTATAATAAAAAAGATGTGAGCAATCATAAATATGTGGAGGAATGATTATGGACAAGAACACACGCATCTGCATCATCGGCGGCGGTCCTGCGGGCCTTTCCGCCGGCATGTACCTCGAAAAGAAAGGGTACGAAAACTATACGATCCTCGAGCGTCTTGACCGTGTCGGCGGCAAGTGCTGGTCTCCGACCTACAACGGACGCCGCTATGAGATGGGCG
>CALFIV010000001.1 GCA_937877295.1 uncultured Clostridia bacterium | reverse complement strand
GTCGCGCGTCAGGTCGCGCGTCGCCATCCTCAGTCGCATACTTTAGTATAGCTCCATCGTGAAAACACGAATTCTTTCTCACTCCGCTTACGCTTCGTAACAGCGGTGCCGTCGCGCGCGTCCCGCGCGTCGCCATCTCTCCCTTCCCAACAGCCTGCTCAGCTTGTCAAAAGGTTTTTTGACAAGCTGAGAACGCCGGTCAGGCGTTCTGTTCGTTGTCGGTTTTCGGCCGGTAATCATAATACCGATATGTGGAACAGGTCTCGAGCTTGTCCTTCAGAAACGTTTCGACCTCGGACTGGAGCTTGCGCTGCGCATCCTTTGCGGAAAGCGTATTGTCCGGGAAAAACGGATCGGAAATGAATACGGTCCGCTTCGGCTTTTTGAGAAACGGCAGCTTGCGCTGCTGGTACGTCACCGCAACCGCCACGCTCGGCACGCCGAGGTGAATGGGATAGCGGAACGAGCCGCTTTTGAACGGACGCAGGAATGTACAGTAATTCCACATATGCGCCTCGGGGAACACGCTGACGCAGCAGTTCTCCTCGGTGCGGAGCCGGATCGCGTTCAGAAACGACGGCATGCCTCTGAGCCCGTCCGGGATCGGGATCGCGCCGACCATCTGCACAAAGTTCCGAAGTCCCTTGATCGAGACCGTATCGGGACCGACAATCACGTATGCGCGCTTCGGGAACGCCACGATCGGTGCAAGGAACGCATCGGTGAAGTGCGAATGGTTTGCATACAGGAAGAATGCGGTCTTGCGGATCTTTTTGATCGCCTTGCGGTTTTTGACGCGAAAGCCGCAGATCACATAGCAATAGAAAAAGACGAGAGGGATCGCGATCACATAATACGCAATAAACGCAAAGAATTTCCAGAGCACGCCGATCGGCGCAAACGGAAAGTCCGCACCGACGGATTTGGTATTGATATCGGTACCCGCATAGTCCTCGTTTTCAGCGTCACGGTAATAGATGATACGCTTCGGCGCATGTTCCTTAGCCATGTTGATGCTCCTTTACCGCAACGGACAGCATCTGTTCCATGCGGTCCATGCAATGCTCGTATTCGTGCTGTTCCACAAAGCCTTTGTAGCGTGCGGCAAGCGCTTTCTTTTCCTCGGGATGCTCGATCCAGTAGTCAATGCGCTTTGCGAGGTCCTTGGCGTCCTTGTTATGGAACAGATTGCGTTCATCGAGCGCAAAGTAGCGTGTTGCGCTGCGCGGTGAATTCGCAATGACGGGGACCAGTCCGCAGGCAATCGCTTCGAGACAGGAGATCGCCTCGATCTCGATTTCGGCAGGATGCACATAAAGATCCGCCATATTGAGCTGCTTCACCAGATCCTCGCGCGAAAAGAACCGGAATTCGGGCGGGTTTTTTAGCTTCCGTCCGCACTTTTCGAGCTTATCGTACAGCGGTCCGATGCCGGCAAAGACGAGCTGAATGCGATCGCTGTATTTCGAAAGACCGACGGCGTCGATCAGCACCTTGTGCGTCTTTTCCTTGCTGAGACGGCCGGTGAACTGGATGACAAAGCGATCGTTGTACTTCGGATCGCGTTCGATCGGCTGCGGACGGAATTCGCTGTTTACGCCGTTTGAAATCACATGCCCCGGCGTTTCGCGTCCGATGGCATGCTCGAATGTGTCGCGAATGAATTGCGTGGGGTAGTGGATGCAGTCGCATTTGCTGTACGATTTCAGCCAGGTGACGCGGTAGAACATCCAGTTCGCAAACTTCGAGTCTTTCATAAAGATATGCGAGGTGAAGTTTTCCGCCTGACAGTGGAACCCTGCGGAAACGGCGATGCCGCGCTTTTTTGCAAGCCGCGCGGCTTTGTTCCCGAGCGGGAACGGCATTGTAAAATGTACAATGTCCGCGCCGTCGATCGCCTCATTGACGATCTTGCTGCTTGCGCGCGAAAGCGATACGCCGTTCTTTTCCAGATAGGGTTGAAGCGGACCGAGGTTTGCGGTCGGTGCGATATAGTATCCGGGTTCGCCCTTGCGGTTTTGATCCGAACACAAAACGCGTACGTCATGACCGCGTTCACGCATCGAGCGAATCAGATTCAATGCAGCGATCGTCGTGCCGTTATTGGCTTCCCCCAAGACGTCGCATACTACCGTAATTACCATACTCTAACCTTTCATCAAGACACGATGAGGGTATTATACCATGAAACAAAAAAGAAGCAAACATTATATCATTTTGCGGAAAATGCAATGATCTGTCGCCATGCGTCGATCAGACGATCAAGACTCCAAGCTGCGTTTGCCGGGCTCGTGGAGGGTAACAGGATTGCATCGCGGCCGACCGTGTCACGAATATAGCGATTGTAGCAATCGAGAGAGGTCTTCCCGTTGCAAAGGATTGTGCGGATGGGCGCTGCGCTTAAAATACTTCCGACGTCGTTCGGCACAACGTCGCGGATCGAACTGTCCGAACTGCCTTCGATGGTGCAGCGTCCGATGCTGTCCCAAAGCGCGATCCGATGCCGCTGTAAAAAAGCTTTCTTTTCCGGAATGCCTGCCGGCACTTCATCACAAAAAACGGCTGCCAGCACACGCCAAAAGCGGTTTTGCGGATGCCCGTAAAAGAACATCTGCTCCCGCGATTTGACGGACGGGAAGCTGCCGAGGATCAGAATATGGGAATCCGACGAAAAGAACGGCGGAAAGGGATGGAGGATCTCGATGCGTTTCATGGGGAAACTATACCATAAAAAGGGAGATCGGAGCAAGACGCAAAATCTTTTTTGCAAATTCCGCAAATTTAAGGGTTGACTTTTTTGGAATCCCATCGTATAATACACGATGCGCGGCAGTGCTGGAATTGGCAGACAGGCACGTTTGAGGTGCGTGTGCGCGAGCGTATGGGTTCAAGTCCCATCTGCCGCACCA